>DATBCR010000764.1:0-1563 GCA_036270375.1 Pseudonocardiaceae bacterium
CGGCGACGTGGTGGAACTGGTCGACCCGGCCGGCCGGGTGGTGGCAAGGGGAGTGGTCGCCTTCGACGCGCACGAGATGCCGGGCCTAATCGGCCGTTCTACCCATGACCTTGCGCCCGAGCTGCGCCGGGAGGTCGTGCACGCGGACGACCTGGTTCCGCTCCGCTGAAGTATCGGATTGTTCAACATTCGGACAGTCCTTCGACAAGACGTGGGTTACCGTCGTAGGCTGCCGGCATGACCGCGATCGCGAGCAGCAGTGCGGAACAGGCCGTTGACGACTTGCGCGCACAGGTGCACCAGGCGGCCAGGTCAGCCCGCACGGCGGCCGGCGTGCTTGCCCAGGCCACCCGCCAGACCAAGGACGCCGCGCTGCTCGCCATGGCCGAGGCATTGCGCGCGCGGGCCGCCGAGATCCTGGACGCCAACCAGCGCGACCTCGCCACCGGCCGGGCGAATGGCACGTCCGACGCCATGCTGGATCGCCTCGCGCTGTCTCGGCAGCGGGTCGACGCGATCGCGGACGGCCTGCGCACGGTGGCCGCGCTGCCCGATCCGGTCGGCGAGGTGTTGCGTGGCGGACTGCTGCCCAACGGCCTTGAAATGCGCCAGATCCGAGTGCCGCTCGGCGTCGTCGGCATGGTCTACGAGGGCCGGCCGAACGTCACCGTCGACGCGGCCGGCCTGGCACTGAAATCCGGCAATGCCGTGCTGCTGCGCGGTTCCTCGTCCGCGGAGCAGTCCAACACGGCCCTCGTCGCCGTCCTGCGCGACACCCTGACCGAACTCGGCCTGCCCGCCGACGCCGTGCAACTGCTGCCGTGTCACGACCGTGCGTCCGTGCGGCACCTGATCACCGCGCGCGGCCTTGTCGACCTGGTGATCCCGCGTGGCGGCGCGGGCCTGATCGCCGCCGTCGTCGAGCAGGCGACCGTGCCCACCGTGGAGACCGGCGTCGGCAACTGCCACGTCTACGTCGACGCCACCGCCGACCTGGACATGGCCGAACGCATCGTGCTCAACTCGAAGACCCGCCGCACCAGCGTGTGCAACACCGCGGAAACCCTGCTGCTGCACGAGAACCTGACCGACGACTTCCTACCGAGGATCCTGCGCGCCCTGCACGACCACGGCGTCACCGTGCACGCCGATCCCGGCGTGCTCGCCGTGGCCGGCGGCGCACCCGACGTGGTGCCGGCCACCGAGTCCGACTGGGACACCGAGTACCTGTCGCTGGACCTGGCGGTAAAGGTGGTCGACTCGCTCGACGATGCGATCGCGCACATCGCAATGCATTCGTCCGGCCATACGGAGGCGATCGTCACCGGCGACGTCGCAGCGGCCCGCCGGTTCACCGCCCGAGTGGACTCGGCCGCCGTGATGGTCAACGCGTCCACCGCGTTCACCGACGGTGCGGAACTCGGGATGGGCGCGGAAATCGGTATCTCCACTCAGAAACTGCACGCGCGGGGACCGATGGGCCTCGCGGAACTCACGTCGTCGAAGTGGATCGTCTGGGGCGACGGGCACATCCGCCCCGCGTCCTGAGCGGCCCGGCGGCGT
>DATBCR010000765.1:0-5871 GCA_036270375.1 Pseudonocardiaceae bacterium
CGAAACCACGGCCCAGGGTGCCGATTCGAGGTTCGGCTACCCTTGGTACCAGCGGGCCGCTGACCGACATCGCTGACCGACATCGCTGACCGACATCGCTGACCGACATCGCTGACCGACCCGGTCTGTGCGCGTCCGGCCGCCCCTGGTCCCCACCAGCCAAATCACTCCTTCGAGGGAACATCGGAACTTCCGGGCATTCCGGGGAACGATGCCACTTTAGATTTCGTTGCCGTAAAGAAAGCAGTGTCGCGGCAGGCAAGCACATGGCAAGGACGACGCACGCTCAGCAGTTCCCAGGCAGCAAGCGAGCCAAGCCAGACGACCCGAACCCAACGATCGCAGAATCGAACGCCCAGCGCGGCACCGGGCAGGCTCGCGCGGCACCGGGGTCGGTGGCGCATGCGTCGGTCCGGTCGATCGGCGAAGGACACCCGAGCCGTGAAGCCGTTCTCGTGCCGTGGTGGGATTGGCTGGGCGGTGGATTAGCCGACCGCCGCTGGTTCGCGGAGCGGGTCGGTCGCGAATGCGCCGACTCCGTCGGCGAAGGACACGCGGGCGGTGAAGCCGAGGACTTCGCGGGCGCGGGCCGGGTCGGCGACGACGTGTCGGACGTCCGCCGCCCGCGCGCCGCCGACGGTGTCCGGTGCCGGGCCGCCGTAGGCTTTTGCCAGTTCGGTGGCTAGTTCGCCGACGGTGTGGGGCTCACCGGAGCAGATGTTCAGCGGGGTCAGGGTGCCCGCCGCGGGGGTGGCCAACAGGGCGCGCACGTTGGCGGCCGCCACGTCCGTCACGTGCACGAAGTCGCGGCGCTGCCGGCCGTCCTCCAGCACGGTCGGGGCCTCGCCGCGTTGCAGTGCCGAGCGAAACAGCGAGGCCACGCCGGCGTAGGGGGTGTCGCGGGGCATGCGGGGGCCGTAGACGTTGTGGTAGCGCAACGCCAGCACCGTGCCGCCGGTCTGCCTTGCCCACGCGGCCGCGTAGTGCTCCTGCGCCAGTTTGCTTGCGGCGTACGTGCTGCGCGGGTCCAGTGGGGCGTCCTCGGGCACCAGTCGGGCCGCCAGGTCGGCGCCGCAGTCTGGGCAGGGCGGCTCGTAGCGGCCGGCGGCCAGATCCACCTCCTGTCGCGCGCCCGGCCGGACGATGCCGTGCGCCGGGCACTCGTAGCGGCCCTCGCCGTAGACGACCATCGACGACGCCAGTACCAGCCGGCCGATCCCCGCCCTGTGCATCGCGGCCAGGAGTTCCGCGGTGCCGAGGTCGTTGTGGGCGGCGTAGCTGGGCGCGTCCGAGGGGTCGACGCCATGTCCGACCACGGCCGACTGGTGGCATACCGCGTCCACGCCGGCGAGCAGGCGGTCCAGGAGTTCGGCGTCCCGGACGTCACCGATCGCCATCCGGTGGCCGACGGTCCACGGCGCCACGGCAGCGACCTCGGCCGCGTCGGTCCGGTCGATCGGGCCGTGCGCCTGCGGCAGCAGACAGTCGAGGCCGACGACGTCGTGACCGGCCTCGGCCAACTCGTCCGCGATGTGAGATCCGATGAAACCGGCCATACCGGTAAGCAGTACCCGCATGGCGACACGCTAGGGCCGGTCCGCCGCGCCGACGACCGGAGAACGGATGGACGTCACGAAACCGTGAGATCTTCCGACCGCTACCGTGAGCCGCATGGAGCGCAGTACGCAACGTCTCGGCCGGGCCCTCGTCGTGATCGTGGACGACCGGGTCGTGCACGGGGAGAACGATGACAAGACCGGCCCCCTGGTCACGGAGCTGCTGGAGGAGACAGGGTTCATCGTCGACGGCACGGTCGCCGTCGCCGGCGAGATGGTGGACATCCGCAACGCGCTGAACACCGCCGTGATCGGTGGTGTGGACTTGGTGGTCACGGTCGGCGGCACCGGCGTCTCGCCACGCGACGTCACCCCCGACGCCACTCTCGGCGTGCTGGACCGTCCGATCCCCGGTATCGCGGAAGCACTGCGGGCATCCGGCCTGGCCGCCGGCGCGGTGGATGCCGGCATCTCGCGAGGCCTGGTCGGCGTGTCCGGCAGCACACTGGTTGTCAACCTGGCCGGCTCACGCGCGGCCGTGCGCGACGGCATGGCCACCCTGTCCGCCCTGGTACCACACGTGATCGACGAACTGTCCGGCCTGGACGAGGCTTGAACCCCACCCCGGCACAGCGTGGTGCCGGGTTCACTCCTGGTGCACCGACGGTCGGATCGCAATCGTCCAGGCGCGACCTCGTACGCGGTGGGGCCGGGCGTGCCCGAAACCAGTTCGCCGCACATCGCCGTGAGGTCCACGCACGACGAACCGTTCACGCCACGAGACCGTCCAGAAGTCACGAGGCCGCCCAGAAGTCACGAGGCCGCCCAGAAGTTAGGCCGTGTAGGTAGCGGCGGCGTTTGTAGTTGGCAGGGCTTAGCGCCGAACCGCCAAGTGCAGGCCAGAGTGGCGCTGACCTGGCTGTGCGTGGACGGGCTTGAGCGCCGACCCGTTGCGCCTGGGGCTCGTGGGGGGCCGGATTGGCTGGATACCGGGTCGTTGGTCAGGACTGATCTGGCTTTGGTTCCTCGGTTGTGCCGGTGTGGCCGTCGCGGTGCAGGGCTTCGCCGAGTTTGCCGGTGACGGTTTCGATTCGGTCGTGGTACTTGCCGCCGGTTGCCTTGTCCACGCTGGACGCGGCTGCCGACACGCCCTTGGCGGCCAGGTTGCCGGCCTTCTCGGCTAGTGGGGCTGCCTTCTCCGCGAGCGGTCCCGCCTTCTCGGCCAGTTCGCCTGCTACCTGGGTGGCCTTGTCACCGGCTTTCGATGCGAGGTCCTTGGCCTTGTCGATGAATGTCATAGGTGCTTCTTTCGTCGCGGATGGGATGTACCAGTAATTCCATGCTGCCACCGTCGGGAAACCTCGGCAGGCTGTGAAGATGGTGGGGTGAGCGAACCAACGGACCCCACACCGGCGGTGCCCCGACCAGGGCCACGTCGGCCACCGTCGATCGCCGAGGTGTTCGGCGACGTGCTACCCGACTTGACCAGCGACGAACGCACCCCCGAGGCCAGCGACCCGGCTGCGGACACGTGGTACCAGGACAACCGCCCGCCACACCATGACCGGGGCTGACCGCGGCTGACCCGCCCGCCCGTTGACGGCTTGTTCAGGCTCGGTTGCCTCCTCGCTGCTCGCGGAGCAGGTCGCGGATCTCGGTCAACAGTTCGACGTCGGTCGGCTCGGCGGTGACTGCCGGGTCCTTGCGCTTGCGGCGTTCCAGGATCTTCTGCATCGGCACGACGAACACGAAGTACACGACCGCCGCGATGATCACGAAGTTGATGATCGCCGTGATCACCGTGTCGAAATGCATGACCGTCTTCGTGTTGCCCGACACGAGCGTCACCGAAAGGCCGTCGATGTTGTGGCCGCCGATGGCCGCGACGATCGGGTTGATCAGGTTCGTGACCACGGCCGTCACCAGGGCGGTGAACGCCGTGCCGATCACCACCGCGACGGCGAGATCGAAGATGTTGCCGCGGAAGATGAACTCCCGGAAGCCTTTCAGCATGTGCCCTCCTCAAGTGCGGTGTGGTGCGCCAATTGGGCCGCACCCGGTTAGCGGAGGGTAACGGTCACTGGCTGTCGCAGTGAGGCCGCCGCCAGTCGCGTCGCGGATTGTCTCGGCACGGCCACCAACACCAGTCGGCCGGGCTGTCCCTGCTGCGTCCCAGCGGTGTTCCGGATGGTGATGACGGCCGCGTTCTCGGCCAGCACCGGGTCGGCCTGCTGGTTCGGGTCGAGGGTCACCACGTCCACCCGGATGCCGGGACGGAGCAGGTCGGCCACGTCCGGATCGGCCAGTCGCACCGGCACCACGGCCGATGTCGGATCGCCAGTGGTCAGGGCCGTGTCCGCCGGGCCGACCAGTCGCACGTCGGTGATCGGTTCGCCGGCTCTGATCGGCCCGGCCAGCACCTGCCCGACGGCCGCCGTCCGGCTGGTCAGCGCGCCGGCCGGTACCGCCGCCCTTGGCAGTGGCTGGATGCCGACGTCGGCATGGGTCAGCGCGCTGCCCGGTGCCAGGTCACGCCCGGCTACCACGACATCGGTGTCGGCAGACTCGCGGGCACCGGCTGGCCGCAGCGCGAGCACCCCAGCTAGCACGACCAGCGTGACGGCGACAAGCCTGCGCAACGCCATGGTTCTCGGCCAGCCTCTGCTGTGCAGCAGCGTGCGCAACCGGTCGGTGGCCAGCGGTGTGCACCGGGCACCTCGGCGGGTGAATGGCATGCGGGTGAATGGGATACGGATGGATCGCACGACGCCTCCTTCGACGGGGACGGCGCCGGCGGGATGCCGGAGCGCTCGTCACCACCGACGTTAGGCAGTCGTGGCGGAGGAGGGGATCGGTGTGCGGCGGGCTGTGGACAACTACCCGGGATGTGGATAACTCGGGGGTCAGGAGGCCGCCGCGGTTGCACCGGACGAGGAGGTGCTGGACGATGAAGGTTTCGGCGTTGATCCGGACGACGACGAAGCCGACGACTTCGCACCCGAATCAGACGAGGACGACGACGATGAAGACGATGAAGACGAGTCCGACGAAGCCGAGGACGAGGAACCGGAATCCCCGTTCGACGCCGTAGCCCCCGCCTTGGTCTTGCCGTTCGCGTCCGCTCTGCTGTCCGTCCGGTAGAACCCGCTGCCCTTGAACACCACGCCGACGGACCCGAACAGCTTGCGCAGCCGGCCGGCGCACTCCGGGCATTCGGACAGGGACGCGTCCGAGAACGACTGGACGGCCTCGAGCCGGTGGCCGCAGGCGGTGCAGGCGTACTGGTAGGTCGGCACGGTCGTTCCCTTCGCGAACTGTCGCGGACCTCGATTGGCACTCTCGACAGGGGAGTGCCAACACGATAATGCGTCAGACACCGTACCGGGTGCAAACAACCTGGTCGTACGTCACGTCAACCAGGTCAACCCAACGGCCGGTATCCCCCGATCGGGGTCAGCACCGCCGTCATCCGTACGTCGTGCGGCTCAGCCGGCAGCACGTCCACCAACTCGGCGTCCCGAACAACCGCGATCAACGGCGTACCAACGGAAACCAGCGGCAGCGACCGGTCGTAATGCCCGCCGCCACGCCCGAGCCGCGTCCCCCGGCGGTCCACCGCCAACGCCGGCACCAGCACCACCCCGGCCCGCCCGATCGCCCCGACACCCAATCGTGGACCGCCCGGTTCCAACAGCCCGAGCGGCCCCGCCACCAGCGAATCCACCCCCGCGTACTCCGCCCAGTCCAACGCGGCCGCGCCGACCACCACGGGCAGCAGCACCCGCCGCCCCTGGTTGGCGAGCGCGTCCACCAGCGCGACCGACCCCGGCTCGGTGCCGACCGGCAGGTAGCAGCACACCGGATCACCCGGAATCGACGTCACGGCCACCGCGAGCGCCTGAGCCTCCGAAACCCGCTGCGCCGAAGGCACCAGTCGACGTGCCGCGAGCAGCCGCGCACGCCATTGGCGTTTGGAGTAGCGATCTTCTCCCGGGTCGTGCACGGCATGAGGTTAGGCTCGCGGATTATGAGCCCGACCCGCGCCTTCCAGACCGCGATCGTGCCCGCGGCCGGTCTAGGCACCAGATTCCTGCCCACCACCAAGGCGGTTCCCAAGGAACTGCTGCCCGTGGTGGACACACCCGGTATCGAACTGGTCGCCGCGGAGGCCGCGCAGGCGGGTGCCCGCCGGCTGGTCATCGTCACGTCACCGGGCAAGAGCGCCGTCGTCGAGTACTTCCGTCCGCAGCCGGAACTGGAACACACCCTGACCGAACGGGGCCGGGCCGACCTGGCCGCGAAGGTGCGCCGGGCG
>DATBCR010000766.1:0-4184 GCA_036270375.1 Pseudonocardiaceae bacterium
AGACCGCACGATGCCTGCGTTACTGGGAGACGCAGATCGAGCGACTGCCTTCGTGGCGCAACGACACGCCCGCCGAGCCGCACGAGCCGCGCTACCGGGAGCTGGTGGTGTACTCCCCCGCGCTGGAACTCGGCCTGCGGGCGATCGAGGCCCGCACCAACACCCCCAGTACGTATGTGCTGCTGGCCGCTTATTCGGTGGCGGTGGCACGGGTCATGCGGCGCAACCCCAACGTCGTGCAGATCGCCACGAACAACCGGTTCCGCCCCGGTTTCGCGGACGCCGTCCTCCCGGTGTCGCAGACAGCGATCTGCGTCATCGACGCCGCGGCCGCCACGTTCGACATGGTCGTGACCCGCGCGACGACGGCGGCGACGAACGCGACCTACTTCGGCTACTACGACCCGGTGGAACGCGACAAACTGCTGGACACGATCGCGGAACAGCGTGGCCGACCGCTCGACATCGGTTGGCACGTCAACGATCGCCGTACGGTACTCCCGCCGGCGGACAGCGGCACCACGTCGACGGGGGTGGCGGCGCAAGCCGCGCTGCGGGACGCGCTGCCACGCACCAAGCTGTACTGGGACCGCGCGGAGCCCACCTTCGACGGGAACCTGTTCATCCAGGTGGACTCCCGCCCGTTCGTGACCAGCCGGGAGTCGCTCGGCGACGGGCTGCCCGCGGTGTACCTGGAGGTCTGGACGGACACGCAGCACTTCGCGCTGGACCAGATCGAGGCACTGGTGCGGGAGATGGAAGCGGTCGTGACAGCGGCGGCTTTCGACGGAAACGTGCCGACCGGCGTGGGCTGACCAGACCGGCGACCGTGGACCCGAGCATGCCGGCCTTGGGTCACGCGTCGGCGGTGCCCGCTGGCTGGGCTGGACCTCGGCGAGCGCGATCCGCGGGGTCGGACGCGCCCCGAGGGTGTACGAGCCGACCGACCTGCCCGTGCTGGTCAGCATTCCGGCCCGGCACCCGGACACCCTGGCCGACATACTCATCGATGCCGTGCTCTCGACGCGGGAAACCGAGACCCCGCACCAGGCCGCCCTGCGGATCGCGCACGCGCGCGGCCAGGACGCCGGCACCCGCGCCCGCGAGCAGGCCCGGCCCGGCCGGCTGGGCGTCGAGCGTGCCCTGACCTTCACCGAGACCGCCCTACGCCGGTGGGGCTTCGAACCGGCAAGGGCGACACCCACGTGCGTGCTGCTGCGCAACTGCCCGTTCCATCCGTTCGCCGCCAAAGCCCCCGACCTGGTGTGCGGCATCAACCACGCCTTCCTCGACGGCTTCCTCGCCGGCCTGCGCGCCTCGTCCGTCCAGGCGGTGCTCGAACCCCGAGCCGGCGAATGCTGCGTGCGGCTGCGCGAGCACCCAACCCACTAGAATCTCGTTCTAGTTTCACGGCTCCTACCTGGCCTTGAAGCGCAACAGTTAACGACACGTGCCATCTCTGAACCGAACCGGATTCGGTTCCTCTTTCCTGCGGGCGGCCGGGCTGGGACGCTGGGGGTCTCGGGAAGGAGATTTACATGGCACCGCACAGGATCGGCCGTGCCCGATTCGCCGTCGCCGTCGTGTTGGCCACCATGCTGGCCGGCGCGACGACGTCGGCCGCGAACGCGGCAGCGGCATCAGCGCCCCACGGGCCCGTTGTGGTCACGTCGGACGGCGCGCTCCTGGGTACCGCGACCGCCACCACCGACGAGTTCCTCGGCGTCCCCTACGCCGCACCCCCGGTCGGCGCGCTGCGCTGGCGCCCGCCGCAGCCGGCCGCGCACTGGTCGGGTGTGCGTGCGGCGACCGCGTTCGCGCCGCACTGCGCCCAGCCGGTCACCCCGTTCGGCAAGCCGAGCATGTCCGAGGACTGCTTGTTCCTCAACGTTTTCACGCCATCCGGCCACACCGACCGGCATCGGCCGGTGATGGTGTGGATTCACGGCGGCGCGCTCGTGACCGGCGAGAGCGACGACTACACCCCCGCCGACCTGGTCCGGGACGGCACGGTCGTGGTCACGATCAACTACCGCCTCGGCGCGCTCGGCTTCCTCGCGCACCCGGCGCTCACGACCCAGCCGGGCGGCCCGTCCGGTGACTACGGCCTGATGGACCAACAGGCCGCGCTGCAATGGGTCCAGCGCAACATCGGCGCGTTCGGCGGCAACGCCCACGACGTGACGATCTTCGGCGAGTCGGCGGGCGGACTGAGCGTGCTTTCGCAACTCGCGTCGCCCGGCGGGCACCGCCTGTTCTCCCGGGCCATCGTGGAAAGCGGCGCGTACAACCCGACCCAGGCGTCCCTGGCGACCGCCGAGGCGCAGGGGCAGGCGTTCGCCACGAACGCCGGGTGCGCCAGCCAGACCGCGGCCTGCCTGCGCGACCTGCCCGTGTCCACCATCCTCGCCAACGAGAACACCGGCGGCTACACGCCGGACATCGACGGCAAGGTACTGGTCCGGACGCTGAAGACCGCGTTCGCCACCGGCCAGTTCAACCGGGTGCCGATCATGAACGGCTCCAACCACGACGAGGACCGGCTGTTCGTCGCGTTGATCGAACTGGCCGGCGGGCATGTCACGGCGGCCAACTACACGGCCATGATCACGTCGGCGCTCGGGGTGCCGGCCGCGGTCGCCGACGCGATCGCGGCCCAGTACCCGCTCAGCGCGTTCGCCAGCCCGGCGATCGCGCTCGGTGCCGTGGGTACGGACGCCATCTTCGCGTGCCACGCGCAGACGCTGGACGACTCGGTGTCGAAGTTCGTGCCGACCTACGCGTACGAGTTCAACGACGAGAACGCACCGGAACTGTTCCTGCCGCCGGTCAGCTTCCCCTACGGCGCGGCGCACGCGTCGGAACTGCCGTACGTGTTCAACACGGCCAGCACGCCGACGCCCGGTGGTCTGTCCTCGGCGCAGATCCGGCTCGCCGGCACCATGCAGCGCTACTGGACCGGTTTCGCCGCACGGGGATTCCCGTCGACGTTCGGCGCGCCGTTCTGGCCGCCGTTCAACGGGACCGGACTGATCCAGTCACTGGTGACGCCGGAGCCGTCGGTGGAGAACGGTTTCGCCGCGGACCACCACTGCGCGTTCTGGGACGCGTTCGGCTGAGTACAGCGGGAAGTAACGACAATGGTGTCGGAACTCGGCTCGGGTGCGCTACCGGTACCCGAGCCGAGCACGCGGTTGCGGGGTCGGGATCGGCTGCTGCACACGGCCGAACGGCTCGTCACGGGCGCGCGTGACCGGCGAGGCGGCGCGCTCGCGGTGCTCGGCGGTGCGGGTATGGGCAAAACCGCCGTGCTCGGCACGATCGGTCGACGGGCGACCGGCTGCCTTGTGCTCACCGTGTCCGGTGTCGAGCCGGAACGGCTGCTGCCCGCGTCCGGGCTGGACCGCCTGCTGCAACAGGTGCACGACCAGGTGGACACGCACCACGGCCAGCTGGCCCGCGCCTGCACCGGGCGGGACGGCCCGCCCGGTGCGGACCACCCGTTCTGCTTCGCGGTGCGTCAGTTGTTCGTGGCGCTGGCGCAGCGCGGGCCAGTGGTGTGCTGCGTCGACGACGCGCACCGGCTGGACCCGGTGTCGCTGGCCGCGCTCACTTTCGTGGCGCGGCGGGTGTCGACCGAACGAATCGCAATGATGTTCGCGTACGACCTTGGTACGGCATCTCCGCTGGCCGGCATTCCGAAGGCGCACCTGGACCCGCTCGACGACGAGTCGAGCATCCAGGTACTCGCCGACCGCTTGGCCATGTGGCCGGCTCCTGATCTGGCTGCGGACCTGGTCGAGTTGGCATCCGGAAATCCGCTGGCACTGGTGGAGTTGGCCAACGCGCTGACGCCACAACAGCTCGGCGGCAAGACGCCGCCACCGGCCACGCTGCCCACGTGCGGCCGGCTACGCCGCGACATCGGCGATCGGTTCGGGCAACTGTCCGAGCAGCCCCGCCAAGTGGTGCTGATGGCCGTGGTGGACGACGAATTGACCGTGGACACCGTGCTGGCTGCCGAGGGTGCCGACGCCTTGGACAACGCCATCGGCTCCGGTCTCGTTGTGGTGCACGGCAATGCCGTCACGGTGCCGACCACACTGGTCCGGACGATCGTGCACGCCGATGCTCCAGTGACCGAGCGGTACACGGCGCACCGCACGCTGGCCCGGGTGCTCGAC
>DATBCR010000767.1:0-2510 GCA_036270375.1 Pseudonocardiaceae bacterium
GCACCCATCGCGGGCACGCCGGCCCGCGCGTGCGGCGCCGCGTTGAAGATGATCGGCCGACCACCGTCCCCAGCCAACGCGGACTGCGCCGCCTCGATGATCTCCTCCAGTTCGACCGCCAATGAAGCGTACGTCCGCTCGGCCTCGCGGTGCACCCACGCGATCGACGAGCCGGGCAGGATGTCATGGAACTGGTTGAGCAGCACCGCTTTCCAGATCCGGTCCAACCGCTCGTACGGATAGGCCGAACCCACCGCGACGGCCGCCGTCGCCGCCCACAACTCGGCCTCGCGCAACAGGTGCTCGCTGCGCCGGTTTCCCTGCTTGGTCCGTGCCTGACTGGTGTACGTACCTCGATGAAACTCGAGGTACAGCTCGCCGACCCAGACCGGCGCGCCCGGATACTCCTGTACCGCCTTGGCGAAGAACGCCGACGGCGGCTCGATCGTCACGCGGGCCGAACCCTCCAGGTCCGCCAGCCGGGCCGCCCGCGCCAGCATCTCCCGCGTCGGCCCGCCGCCACCGTCGCCGTAGCCGAACGGCGCCAGCGACCGGGTCGCGACGCCCTTCTCCGCGAAATTGTCCGCCGCGTGTGCCATTTCCCGCCCGGAGAACTCCACGTTGTACGTGTCGATCGGCGGGAAATGCGTGAACACTCGCGTGCCGTCGATACCCTCCCACCAAAAGGTGTGGTGCGGGAATTTGTTGGTCTGGCTCCACGAGATCTTCTGTGTCAGGAACCAATCCGACCCGGACTGCCGGACCAGTTGCGGCAGCGCGGCCGTGTAGCCGAACGAGTCGGGCAGCCACACCTCGCGCGTCTCGATCCCCAGCTCGTCGAGGAAGAAACGCTTGCCGTGCACGAACTGTCTGGCCAGCGCCTCACCGCCGGGCATGTTCGTGTCCGACTCCACCCACATCCCGCCGACCGGCACGAACTGCCCCGCCGCGACCTTCGCCCTGATCCGCTCGAACACCAGCGGATAGTGGTCCCGCATCCACGCCAACTGCTGCGCCTGCGACATCGCGAACACGAATCCGGGATTGTCGTCCATCAGGGAAGTGACATTGCACGCGGTCCGCGCCACCTTGCGCACGGTCTCGCGCAGCGGCCACAGCCACGCCGAGTCGATATGCGCGTGCCCGACCGCGGACAGCCGGTGCGCGCTGGCATGCGCGGGCCGACCGAGCACGTCGGCGAGTTCGGCCCGCGCCTTGTCCGCGTGTGCCGCGATGTCGTGCGGATCGAGCCGGTCGAGCGCACGCTCCAAGGCACGCAACAGTTCCCACCGCCGAGCGTCACCCGTGCCCAACTGCCGCATCAGCTGGTCGGCCACCTCGATATCGCTGATCAGCTCGAACACCGACGGCTCGAACACCGCCAGATCGAACCGCGCGGTCCGATAGAGAGGCGCACTGCCCGCCGTGGCCAGGTCGCCCAGCCGAGTCGCACCGAACGGCGGGTTGTCCATGATCACCGGATTTGCCGCTGCCTCGACGTAGAACAGCACGTCCTCGCCACCGGACACCGGCGTGCCGACCCGCACCCACCGGTTGTCCGGGTGGATGCCCTTCACCGGCGACCCGTCGCCCCCGTACACCAGCCCCTCGCACTGGAACCCCGGGTGCGTCCGGTCGAAACCGATGTCCGCCACCAACTCCACGACCCGCCCCGCCCAGGACGACGGCACCGAACCGGTCAGCCGGAACCAACTCGTGCCCCACGGCGGCCCCCACTGCTCACCAACCGAAGTCGGCGCATACGAGGCCGCAAGGGCCGAAGCCACCGGCACCGGCTCACCCGGCGCGTGCCACACCTCGATCCCGACCGGCACCGACTCGCCGTACAGCGACGGCCGGATCCGCTCCCGCAACACACGTTCGATGCGGCCCTCGACAAGTGCCCGGTCGTCGTGCATGTCGCCTCGCTCCCCGCGTGCCGTACGCTGCTCCGCCCACCTAGTGTGTACCCGTGGTAGCAGGGAAGTTCACGGGTTTCGGCGAGCACGCGATCGACTTCTACGACGGTCTCGTCGCGGACAACTCCAAGGCGTACTGGACCGACAATCGTGCGGTGTACGAGTCGGACGTGCGGATTCCGATGCAGGCGTTGCTGGACGACCTGGTCGCCGAGTTCGGCGACTTCGGCACCAGCAAGATCTTCCGGCCGTACCGGGATGTCCGGTTCGGCAAGGACAAGACCATGTACAAGACGCACTGCGGCGCGGTGGTCGAGCCAGGCCGCGGTGCCGGCGCGTTCTACGTCCAGCTCGGCCCGGACGGGCTGCTGGTGGCCGGCGGATCGTTCTACACCAGCCCGGACCAGCTCCGGCGGCTGCGCGAGTCGGTCGCGGACGACCTGCGCGGCAAGGCACTGGAACAAGTGCTCGCACGCTTGCGCAAACAGAGCTGGGAGATCCGAGGCGAACGGCTGAAGACCACGCCGAGGGGTTATGACGGTGGCCATCCGCGCATCGACCTGTTGCGGCACAAGTCGTTGTACGCGTCCA
>DATBCR010000768.1:0-3961 GCA_036270375.1 Pseudonocardiaceae bacterium
CACGCCTTCGGCCACGAACTCGCGCAGGAACACCCCGGCGACGAGCATGCCGGCCCACCGCTGGGCGGCCACGTTGGCCAGGTCGGCCAGCTTCGAGTCGAGGTCGGCGCGCAGTTCGTCCGGCAGCGGCATCGCCCAGCCGCCCTCGCCGGTGGCACGGGCGATGCTGGCCACCCGGTCGCGGAACTCGTCCGACCCCATCACGCCCGCGGTGCGGTTGCCGAGCGCGATCACCTGTGCGCCGGTCAGGGTGGCCGTGTCGATCAGGTAGTCCGGGTCGTCCTGGCAGGCCCGCACGATGGCGTCGGCCAGGATCAGCCTGCCCTCGGCGTCGGTGTTGAGCACCTCGACGGTCTTGCCGCCGTACATGGTCAGCACGTCGCCCGGGCGGTATGCCGAGCCCGACGGCATGTTCTCCGCCATCGGCACGGTCGCGGTGACCTCGAGCGGGTAGCGCAGCTTCGCGGCCAGCACCACCGTGGCGATCACGGCTGCCGCACCGGACATGTCCGACGTCATGTGGTCCATATTGGACGGTGGCTTGAGCGAGATGCCGCCGGTGTCGAACGTGATTCCCTTGCCCACCAACGCGACCTTGGCCCTCGGCTTGCTGCCCCGGTAGCGCAGCCGGACCAGCCTCGGCGGCCGGGTCGAGCCGACGCCGACACCGACGATGCCGCCGTAGCCCTCCTTGCGCAGCGCCTTCTCGTCCAGCACCTCGACCTCGACACCGTTGGCACTGGCCAGTTCCGCGGCCCGCTCGGCGAACGTGGCCGGGTACAGGTCGTTCGGCGGGGTGTTGATCAGGTCGCGGGCGAAGGCGACCGCCTCGCCGATCGCGGTGGCCGCCTTCAGCGTCGCCTTGTGGTCCTTCGCGGTGCCGTCCGCAGGGCTGACAAGGTCCACCCGGCCGACCGGCGCCTCGCCGTTGGTGGAGCGGTACTTGTCGAAGCGGTAGGCGCCGAGCACGGTGCCCTCGACGGCCGCGCCGAGGTCGATCGCGGACAGCACGGTGCCGGCCCGCTTGGTGCCGGTGAGCGCCCGTGCCGCGGCACCGGACGCGCGCCGCACCTGCTCCGCGGCGATCGCACCGCCGGCACCCGGTTTGCCGAGACCGGCGGCCAGCACCACGGACGCGGCCAGCTTGCCAAGCGTCGGCAGCTTGACCACTTCATCCGCTTTGCCGGCGGCGCCGAGGCTGACCAGCAGTGCGAGCAGGTGCCCGTCCAGCGCTTCGTCCACCGCCTCCGCCCCGGGGGCGAGGCTCGGCCCGTCCGGTCCCTGAATCGTGCCGACCACCAGGGTGTCCACCGCGAGCGCGGTCACCTCGGCGGGTTTGTTGCCGGTCAGACTGAGTTTGGGCGTGGTCACGGTTCTGCTTCCTGGTCATTGCTCGGTGGTGAGCAGTGGTCTGGACGATTCGCGCCGATGGCATCCGGGCGTGCACAGGTCGTCTGGATCGGACCTCCTCGGTGGGCCGCGGGTCGGAGCGGGGTGCGCCGCCTTCGCGCTCTGCTGGGCGCAGGGATTGTGAAGTATGCTAACGACTTTCCACCGGTAGGTTGCTATCGGCTACGCCGAATGGTCTGGCAACGTATACCTCCGTGACCCAGATGCTCCGCGAACAACTGGGCGCGGTGGACGGGGTTGTCGCCGGCCTCGGCGCGACCATCGGCGCCGGCCTGTTCGCCGGTCTCGCCCCCGCATCGTCCTTTGCCGGCCATTGGTTACTGGCCGCCATGGCGATCGCGGCGATCGCGGCCGCGTGCTGCGCGTTCTCGACCGGTGACCAGTCCGGCTCGTTCCCCGGATCGGGTGGCGGCTACAAGTACACGCGGGAGCAACTCGGCCGGTGGCCGGGCCGGATGGCCGGCGGCCTGTACCTGGCCGGCCGGGCCGGCGCGGCGGCGGCGCTCGCCGGCTGCTTCGGTGCCTACATCGCACCGGACCGGCCCGCACTGCCGGCGCTGGGACTGCTGGTGCTCGCCGTGGCGGCAGACGCGGCCGGCCTGCGGCCGCCGAAGGTGCTCAGCCGGTGGCTGGTCGGGTTCGTGCTGGTGGTGCTGGCGCTCGTGGTCGCGGCGTGCTTCGCGATCGCGCCCCCGCCGCCGACCGGTGTCCCGGTGCCGGCCGGCTCGCCGGGGCTGGACGACGCCGGTGAGCTGCTGCCGGCGGCCGGGGTGCTGTTCTTCGCGTTCCTCGGCTTCGAGCGGATCACCGCACCCGGTGCGGACCAGCCGGTGCTGTCCAAGCGTCGGCTGCGGGTCGTCATCCCGGTGTTGCTGCTGGTCGCGTTCGGCACCTACTTCGCGGTCGGTGCGGCCGTGCTGCGGCAGCTCGGGCCGACCCGGCTCGCGGTGTCCACGGTGCCACTGCGCGACGCGCTGGACGCGGCATCCGCTGGCGCACTGGATCCGCTGGTCACGGTGGCCGTGCTGGTGGCGACCGGGGTGGCGCTGCTGCTCGTGGTCGGCGGCGGCCGGCGGGTCGCGAATGCGATGGCCGACGGCGGCGACCTCCCGGTCGACGGCGCGCTGCCGGTGACGGGTTCGCTGGTCCGATGGCTGGTCGGGGCGGGAGCGGTGGCGTGCGTGCTGTTCGCGGGGCCGGCCGGGTCGATCGCGCTGGCCGCGACGTGCGCGTTGTTCTACTACGCGTTCACCAACGCGTCGGCGCGGCTGCTGCCCAACGCGGAACGGTCCTGGCCGGCTCGGACGGCATGTTTCGGACTGGGATTCACCGTGCTGATCGGGATGACCATGCCGCCGGTCGACCTGGCCGTGGCACTCGGGGTGGCGCTGCTGGCCGCGCTGGCCGGTCCGCTGCTGGGGTCGCGCCGGTAGCCTGAGCGCCGTGACCGATACCTCCCTCACCGGCCCGCTGCACGACGCCCACGAGGCGCTGCGGGCGAAGTTCGGCCCGTTCAGCGGCTGGTCGATGCCGCTCAACTACGCGGACGGCGTCGTCGCCGAGCACAGCGCCGTGCGCACGTCGGTCGGCGTCTTCGACGTGTCGCACCTTGGCAAGACCCTGGTCAGCGGTGCGGGGGCCGCCGAGTTCGTGAACTCGTGCCTCACCAACGATCTCGGGCGGATCAAGCCCGGACAGGCGCAGTACACGTTGTGCTGCATGCCGTCCGGCGGTGTCGTCGACGACCTGATCGCATACTTCGTCGGGCCGGACGAGGTGTTCTGCGTGCCCAACGCGGCCAACAACGCCGAGGTGGCCCGCCTGCTCGCGGCCGACGCGCCGGCCGGGGTCACCGTGCTCAACCAGCACACCGACTACGCCGTGCTTGCCGTCCAGGGACCACGTTCGGGTGATGTGCTGGACGCGGTCGGGCTGCCGGCCGAACTGGACTACATGGCCTTCGCGGATGCCGACTGGCACGGCAGGCGCGTCCGGGTCTGCCGCACCGGCTACACCGGCGAGCACGGCTACGAACTGCTGCCGCGCTGGTCGGACGCGCCCGCGCTGTGGGAGGCGCTGTTGACCGCCGCCGCACCGCTCGGCGGCCGCGCGGCCGGGCTGGGCGCACGGGACACGCTGCGTACCGAGATGGGCTACCCGCTGCACGGCCACGAGCTGTCCGCCGAGATCAGCCCTGTGCAGGCCGGAGCGGCGTGGGCGATCGGCTGGCGGAAGGACGCCTTCTGGGGCCGCGACGCGCTGACCGAGGAACGCGCCGCCGGCCCGGCCCGGCGGCTGCGCGGGCTGCGTGCCCTCGACCGGGGTGTCCCACGCGATGGCATGCCGGTGCTTGACGAGGCCGGCATACCGGTCGGCGTCACCACATCGGGTACTTTTTCGCCGACCCTCAAGGTGGGCATCGCACTGGCCCTTGTGGACACGGCGGCCGGCGTCGAGCTGGGCGACGAGGTGTCGGTGGACGTGCGGGGCCGGGGCTTGCGCTGCGAGGTGGTCAAGCCCCCGTTCGTGCAACCGCACACCCGGTGAGCCC
>DATBCR010000769.1:0-4564 GCA_036270375.1 Pseudonocardiaceae bacterium
CCACGGCGGCATGCCGCTGTAGCCACCCGCCCAACGAGGTGGCTTGGAAGGTGTTGGCGTAGATGTTCGCCACGAGCTCGGACAGCAGCGCCAAGCCCGCGCCGATGAGCAACCTCATCGATCGCCGTGGCGGCTCGCTGCGCTCCGGCGGCCCGTTGTGCCCGCCGGTCACCTTGGCACTCCCCCGCTCAGGCCGGCTACCACGCGACGCCAGGTCAGCAGCAGGACCAGCACCGGCACGATCGAGGACAGCGCGGCGCTGGCGGCCACCGGCGCCGCCGACGTGGCGAACTGGCGCGCCTCACCGCGCAGCACCAGCGACAACGGGCTCGCCTCCGGGCCACTGATCAGGAAGCCGACCGCGAAGTCGTTCCACACCAGCACGAACTCCAGGACTATGACGGCGATCAGAGTGGACCGGGTGTGCCGCCACGCCCAGCCGAGCACGGTTTCGCCTCGATCGGGTTCGACGGACCCGCCTCGACCGGCGGTCGGCGCGGGCGCAGAGGCGAACGCCCAGCGCAGGACCAAGACCGCGAACGGCGCCCCCACCGCGGCATGGACCACGGCCAGCGGTAGCTGGGAACCGGCCAGCCCGGTGCGGCCGAGCAACCGCTCCAACGGTTCGGCGTACATCTGCACCGGCGCCACCGCGAGGACGGCGAACAACGGGACCGACACCCTGGTGACCCACCGGGGCAGCCCGCCCCAGGCGAGCACGTAGGCGGCCGGCACGGCCACCACCAGCACCAGCGTGGTCGCGGTCACCGCGACCACGAATGTGTCCAGTATGCCGTTCCAGATGCCCGCGTCGGCCACTCCGGTCAGCGCCTCGGTGCTCAGGCCGCCGAGGCCGGGCCGCCACCAAGCGAACATGCCGGCATCCTTCGGGCTGCGCACGGCGGTGGCCAGTAGCGTCACCAACGGAAACAGCCACACCGCGATGATCACCACGCCGAGCGCGGACAGTCCCCGGCGCAACCACGGCCGGGTCGGCACGACCTCGTCGGACGGTTCGTCCGGTGGTTCCGCGCCGTCCCGAGGGGCCGACCGGTGCCGTAGGCCTCGGATGCAACCCAACGCCACCACGATCAGCAGCGCGAACAACACCACCGCCAGCGCCGCGGGCCGACCGGTGTCCGAAGTAGACGTTGTCATCCGCCACCACCGGGTGGCCAGCACATCCGTGCCCAGCTGCGCCGGATCCGGGGCCACCATCAGCACGAGGTCGAACATGCGGACGGCGGCGACCACCATGGTCAGCAGCACCACCGCGAACACCGGGCGCAGCAGGGGCAGCACGATGCCGCGCAGCCGCCGATACGAGCCGGCACCCTCCGCCTTGGCGACCCGGACGATGTCCGGCGGGATCGTGTCCAGGCCGGCGCGAAACAACGAGACCACGAAACCCAGCCAGGACCAGCCGAACGCGGCGATCAGCACCACCCAGACCAGGTTCGAGCCCAGCCAGGCCGGTTGGCCGGCGCCGAATGCAGCCAGCACCGCGTTGACCGTGCCGCGCTGCGGGGCCTGGTCGAAGATCAGCCGGAAGATCGCCCCCGCCACCAGCGACGACATTCCCAGCGGGATGACGAGGACCAGCAGCGGCGACGGCCGGCGGCGGCGCACCCGTTGGGACAGCAGGGCGATCGCCAGGCCGAGCAACACGAGCAGCAGCGCCGCCAGCGCCCACAGCGCGCTGTGCCCGACCGCCGCCCACACGGACGAGTCGGTGAGCACGGCACCGAAGTTGCCCAGGCCGATCCCGACCGGGGTGCCTAGCGCATACCAAATGGTGACCGCAACCGGGACGGTGAGCACCCCGGACAGCACCAGCGCCGCGATCCGCGTCGGATGGCGCGAACCCGCCCGACGGGGTTGTCCGGCGACTGGAGCGCCGGACATCTCCCGGACCGCCACCTGGATGCGCAACGGGACCGGGTCGTCAACGGCCATGGGCGGCCTCGATATCGCGCATCCGGCCGGCCACGACCGCAGCGGCATCGTCGACCCGGTCCGTGCCGCCGTCCCCCACGGTCCGCAGGAACTCCTCCAACACCTGGAAGAGAGCACCGCTGCCGCCCAGCGAACCCAGTAGATCGGACAGGTCGAATACGAACTCGCTGCCGGACACCTGTTCGGTCAACGGCAGGACGTCCGGCTGGTAGAACGTTGAGGGGGTCTGCTGGTTCGCCGCGATGAAACCACCGTGATCGGTGATCCACGGCAGCGGGGCGTCGGGTTCAGCCAGCCAGCCCACCAGCGCCGCCGCGCCCGCGCTGACCGGGTGTAGCAGCACGGCGATATCGGCGCTGATCACCAGCGGACGGCTGTTGGCGAACCGCGCCGTGCCGGCCACCAGGTCCTGGTCACCCGAACCGGTGCGGTCGCGGTTGATGCCGTCCACCACCGGGAACGTCACGACACCGATCCTGGCCGGCGGCTGAAGGAACTCGTCGATCACCGGCGCCGCGAAGTCGGCCGACACCACCATGGCCGCGTTATGGTAGCCGAAGACCTCCACCACGGAATCCGGGAACTGGTTTGCCAGCGTCCTGGCCACCCCGCCGGAGAGCACCCCGTTCACGGACAGCATGCCGCCCATCAGTCGCAGCGCCTGGTTGACTTCCTTGCTGCCCCACACGTCGATCGGCGGTTGCGGCTGGGCCAGTTGCCAGTACGTGTCCGGATAGCAGCTGCGGAGCACGTTGGCGAAGAACGTGGTCAGCGGCCAACCGTCCCCGCCACCGATGGCCAATGGCGCGATACCCCGTCGGATCAGCGTGTCGTTGAGCACCAACCAGTCCGACCAGGTGGTCGGCGGCGACAGGTGCAGCGCGTCGAACAGATCGGCCCGATACCAGAGCGCCGACTCGTTGGTCACCTTGAACGGCAGGCCATAGGGCACCAGCGCGCCCCCGGGACCGCGGTGCCAGACCACATCCCGCCACGCCCGGGGTAGCCAGTCGTCGTGCCACACGCCGTCGGGCAGCGGGGCGATCCGCGCCAGATTCTCCGTGATCAGGCCCGGTCTGGGCAGCATCACCACGTCCGGGCGACCATTCACCTGGGCGGACACCGCATCGGCGATGGCGTCGCCCAACGGTATGACATCGACGTCGTACTGGTACCGACGGCGAAACCCGTCCAGCACCGACTGGAACGCGGCAAGCTCGGCGTCACCCCAGGTCACCGCCACCCGGACCGAACTGGCGGCGAGCAGGTTGTCCACCGCGCCGCAGGCGGCGACCACCGGACCGGCAGCTGCCAGCGCACCCGCGCGCAGCACAGTGCGCCGGCCCACCCGATCAGCAGCCACTGCGCTGTTTCCCGGTGACCTGGTCGGCGAGCACGACCGGGTGGGCGTCCAAGGCATAGGCGCGGTCCGCCGTCGGCACGATCAGCACGGTGGCAACGCCGATCAGCAGGTCCGGGATCCTGGGTCCGTCATCGCCGGCACTGTCGGTACGGATCTGGTAGCCGCGCCACGCCGTCGCCAGTAGCGCACCCCAGGTCGGCAGGCCGAGGTCGTCCTCGAGCACCAACGCGTCCGGTCGGGCCCGCAACGCCCTGGCCAGACCGGTCATCCGACGGCGGCCGACCGGGATCTCGTGCGGGTAGCGCTCAAGCAGGCCGTCCAGGCCGTAGCTCGCGGCTTTGGCCCGCAGTTCCCGTTCGGCGTCGACCATGTGCCGACGCCGAGCCGAGCGGCGGGTGGAGATGATGTTCTCCAGCACTGTCAGGTGTGGCAGGAGCCCGCCATCGGTCGGCACCAGCCGAACCCGGCCTTCGGCCGGCCCGGTGATCGACACCCGGCCGCCAGACGGGGAAATACCGGTGATGGCGTCGGCGACAGCGCGGCCAATATACGGTGCGGACGACACAATTGCCCGAATCCGACCGACCGGCACACTCAGCGACAACGGACCGGACAGACCGGATACCTCGAGCTCAGTCAGCTCGATACCGGTCATGGCTCCCCGACCTCGACGGGCGGCATTGCCCGGACCCCTTTCTATCGCCGTACGCACGAATACCCTAGCGAATGTCCGCCGCGAGTTCAGCTCAACCGTGGGATCTCGGGGCGCGGAGCAGCCACAGTCGTACGTCGGCCGCACATGAACGGCTCGCAATCTCGGCTCGGGTTCCTAAATGCGATCATGAACGATTTCGACCCGACAAGCCTCCACGAGACCGTTCCTGCTCGGCCCGTTTCGGATCGTGGCCGGCACGGCGATGCTCAGGCACGACTACCCGCCGGACCCGGAACGCCACTCGCCATCATGGGTCCGGCGTCGGTGGCGGGGCCATGAATGGCGGACCATCCTGGGTTTCGTCATCGGTGGCGGAGCTATGGGTGGGGTTTGATCATGGTCGTGGAAACCACCAAGGTCACGTCCGGCCGGATGGTCCTTGTCGTCGACGGCACCGAGTACACCGTCCAATCCGGACAGACCGCCAGCTTCGACGGCGACGTGCCACACACCTATCGCGGCTCGGGCGCGGGAACCTGCCACCTGATCATGACGGTCCACCTGCCGCCGCAACGCTGAGAGCGCCGGGA
>DATBCR010000770.1:0-5610 GCA_036270375.1 Pseudonocardiaceae bacterium
AACGCATCCAGATTGCTCGCAATGGCCAGCCGACTGTGCACCACCCCTTTGGGTTCCCCGGTCGTGCCCGATGTATAGACAATGAACGCTGGCGCACCCAGATCTGCGGGCTCGGCCGGCAACGACTCCGTCGAAGCAGCAGCATCCACATCCACCCGCCACAACGAACCCAACCCGCCCGGCAACTCGGCACCCGCCTCGGCCAGCACCAGATCCGGCTCACTGTCCGCCAGAATGTGGGCCAACTCACGTTCACCGGTCTTCGGGTTCAACGGAATCACGGCCGCTCCGGCGAACAGCGCCCCCACCACGGCCACCGCGGTCTCCATCGTCGGCGTTGCCCACACCGCCACCCGATTGGCCCTGGCCAACTCCGGCACCAGTCTCGCGGCGGCGCCGGCCAGTCCCTGGTACGTCAACGTCCGCGCACCGAAGTGCAACGCGAGCCGATCATCCGCCCGATCTTCGGCGAGCCTGGGAAACAACATGCACGACCCTAACCGGACGCAGCCGGGGGGCGTCGCCTGAGCGCGACGCCCCCCGATCCTGCGGGCACACCGAAGTCGAAACCCCGGCGCGAGCCGGGCGGGTCAAGCCCGACTCACTCCAGAAGACGTACCGAACGCCACAAAGGTTGCTCGCGCATGGAACCGTTCACGAAACTCGTTCACAGAAATGGCTCAAAAGCGGCGAACAGCGCGGCCTTGGACCGCGCCCCGACCACCGACGCGACCGCATCCCCGTCCCGGTACAAGATCATCGTCGGCGCCGCGAGCACCCCCTGATCCCGCAACGTCACCGGATTGGCGTCGATGTCCAACTTCACCACCCGCATCCGCCCCGCGTGCTCGACCGCCAGCTCGGCCAGCACCGGCCCCAACATCCGGCACGGCCCGCACCAGGTCGCCCAGTACTCCACGAGCACCGGCACCTCGCTGCCCAACACGTCGTCGGCGAAACTAGCGTCGGTCACCGACTCGATCGACGTCACCACGGACATTCCGGTTCCTCTCCACTACGCTCGCCCGCCCGGGCCAGCTGTTCCCGCAGGTGCCCACGAAGCGACGTGAGCCGGCCGATGCACTCCTCGACCTCCGCGAGCTTCCGCCGGTAGACCTCGATCGACGCCGGACACGCGTCCCCGGACGAATGCCCGGCCCGCAGGCAGTCCACGAACGGCCGCGTCTCCGCCAGCCCGAACCCGATCGACAGCAGCCCCCGGATCTCCCGCACCAGCCGCAGATCCGACTCGTCGTAGTCACGGTGCCCGTTGGCGTCGCGGCGCGTGTCCAGCAGGCCCTGCTCCTCGTAGTAGCGCAGCGACCGCGTGCTCGTCCCGGCTCGCGCCGCCAGCTCACCGATCCGCATCCGCGCTCCTTCCAGGTACCGACCCGACCGACGGTAGGCCTTGACACCGGCGTGAAGTCCAGCGCTCGTACCCTGGAACCTGTGATCGTGCTCGCCATCGACACCGCGACCCCCGCCATCACGGCCGGCGTGGTCCGAGTCGACCCAACGAACCCCGAGACCCTGGCCAGCCGGGTCACCGTGGACCCCCGCGCACACGGCGAGCTGCTCATCCCGCACCTGGCCGCCGCCCTCGCCGAAGCCGGCCTCGACTTCGACGACGTCGACGCGATCGTCTGCGGCACCGGCCCTGGCCCGTTCACGGGCCTGCGGGTCGGCATGGTGACGGCCGCGTCCCTCGCGCACGCGCTCGCCGTGCCGCTGCACGGCGTGTGCACCCACGACGCCATCGCGGCCGACTCCGCCACCGGTGAAACACTGCTGGTGGTCACCGACGCCCGCCGCCGCGAGGTCTACTGGTCGGCCTACGACCCCACCGGCCATCGCACCGCAGGCCCGGACGTGAGCACCCCGGCCCACCTGGCCGAACGCCTACCCGACCTGGGCGTGACGGCGGCGGCCGGCCAAGGCGCCCGGCTCTACGCCCACGTACTCGGCCTCCCCGTGGTCGAACCGGCGTACCCGTCACCGGCCGGCCTGGTGACAGCCGCCGACACCACGACCGTCGAAACCACGACCGCTGACCACTTCCGCCCGCTCTACCTTCGCCGCCCCGACGCCGTCGAACCCGGCCCGCGGAAGAAGGTGACCACGTGACAACGGTCGCGATCCGCATCGCCGCCCTGCGCAAAGCCGACCTCCCGCGCTGCGCCGAACTGGAACGCACCCTGTTCCCCGGCGAGGACCCGTGGAGCCTGGCCGTCTTCGCGTCCGAACTCCGCGCCGGCCACCGCTACTTCGGCGCGTACACCACGGAAGACCGCCTGATCGGCTACGCGGGCCTTTCCGTCGCCGGCCGGCCGTCCGAGCTGGAAGCCAGCGTGCACACCATCGGCGTGGACACCGCGTGGCAGGGCAAGGGCGTCGGCTCCGCACTGCTGCGTACCCTGCTGGCCATCGCCGACGACGTGTCCGCACCGGTCTACCTCGAGGTCCGCACCGACAACGAACCAGCGATCCGCATGTACGAGGCATACGGCTTCACCAAACTCGGCGTCCGCAAGCGTTACTACCAACCAGCCGACGCGGACGCGTTCACCATGGGCCGACCAGCGATGCCGGCAATGTCAGAAAGCGAAGGAACTCCGTGACCCGGGCCGCACTGGGCGACGCGCTCGTCCTCGGCATCGAGACGTCCTGCGACGAGACGGGCGTGGGCATCGTCCGCCGTCGCCAGGACGGCACCGTCGAACTGCTCGCCGACGAGATAGCGTCCAGTGTGGACGAACACGCCCGCTTCGGCGGTGTGGTGCCCGAGGTGGCCAGCCGCGCCCACCTGGAGGCCATGGTGCCGACAGTCCGTCGCGCACTGGACATCGCTTGTGTCAAACCGTCCGATGTGGACGCGATCGCGGTCACGGCCGGCCCCGGGCTCGCCGGCGCACTGCTCGTCGGCCTCGCCGCCGCGAAGGCCTACGCCGCCGCCTGGCGCGTGCCCCTCTACGGCGTCAACCACCTCGGCGCCCACGTGGCCGTCGACACCGTGGAACACGGCCCGCTCGACCGTCCCACCCTCGCGCTTCTGGTGTCCGGCGGTCATTCCAGCCTCCTCGAGGTCACGTCGCTGACGGCCCCGATCCGCATCCTCGGCGCCACCATCGACGACGCGGCCGGCGAGGCGTTCGACAAGGTCGCCCGCCTACTGGGCCTGCCGTTCCCCGGCGGCCCGTACATCGACCGCGCCGCCCGCGACGGCGACCCGGCCGCGATCAGGTTCCCCCGCGGCCTCACCGGCCCCCGCGACGCCGCGTACGACTTCTCCTTCTCCGGCCTGAAAACCGCCGTGGCCCGCTGGGTCGAGGCACGCCGGCGCGACGGCATGGACATCCCGATCGCCGACGTGGCAGCGTCGTTCCAGGAAGCCGTCGTGGATGTGTTGACGGCCAAGGCGATCCGCGCCGCCACCGACAGCGGTATCGACCAACTCCTGATCGGCGGCGGGGTGGCGGCCAACTCCCGCCTGCGCGCCATGGCTCAGACCCGGTGCACCGACGCCGGCATCACCCTTCGCGTGCCGCGCCCGAAACTGTGCACCGACAACGGCGCCATGGTCGCGGCACTCGGCGTGCACCTGGTGGCCGCGGGCGTCACACCGTCCCCGTTGGACATCTCGGCCGATCCGGGCATGCCGCTGTAGGAAACTGTCGGTGCCGGATGGCATCGTGTCCGACATGCCGATGGTGCGCGAAGTGACCGACGAACGGGACGCGATCCTGGCGTTCCTGGCCGAACAACGCGACGGCGTGGCCAACGCGCTGCGCGGCCTGACCGACGAACAGGCCGCCGCCAAGCCCAGCGCCAGCAAGCTGTCCCTCGGCGGCCTTGTCAAACACCTGACCGCATGTGAACGCCGTTGGGTCGTGGTGAGCGTCGCCGGCCGTGCCGACCCGGACCTCTGGCCGGTGCTGGACTGGGACGCCGAGTTCCAGCTCACCACCGAGGACACCGTCGCCAGCCTGCTCGCCGGCTATGCGGCCGTCGCCCGCGAGACCGAGGAGATCGTCAGGCGCGTCGACGACCTCGGCGCGCCGGCCGGCACCGACCCGGACTTCCAGCGGTCCATCCGATGGGTGCTGATGCACCTGATCGAGGAGACCGCCCGGCACGCCGGGCACGCCGACATCATCCGCGAGTCACTGGACGGTGCCGACGCGCACGGCGTGGCCGGTCAGGCGATCCGGTAGGCGGAGTCCGGCACGTCCGTGATCAGCATGTGCCCCGGCTGGTGCGTGATCGCGAACGGCGGCCGTGACGCCATCACCGCCGCCTGCGGCGTCACCCCACAGGCCCAGAACACCGGCACGTCACCGGTTTCCGCGACCACCGGGTCACCGAACTGCGGCGCGCCGAGATCCGCGATGCCGAGCCCGGCCGGGTCGCCGATGTGCACCGGCGCCCCGTGCACGGCCGGCATCCGCCCGGTCAGCCGCACCGCCGTGTCGACGAGCTCGGCCGGAATCGGACGCATCGACACCACCATCGGCCCGTGCAGCCGCCCGCCCGGCCGACACGGCCGGTTCGTGACATACATCGACACGTTCCGGCCCTGCTCGACGTGCCGCAGCGGCAGCCACGCCTCGCCGAGCGCCGACTCGAACGTGAAGCTGCACCCGAGCAGGAACGTGACCAGTTCGCCGGACCACAGCGTCGTCACGTCCGTCGGCTCGTCCACCAGCACCCCGTCCCGCCAGACCCGGTAGCCGGGCAGGTCGGTGCGCAGGTCGATGTCCGCGCCGAGCACCGTGTCCGTCGCGCCGGGGTCGGTGATGTCGAGCACCGGGCACGGTTTCGGGTTGCGCTGGCAGAACAGCAGCAGGTCGTAGGCCCAGTCCACCGGCACCGCGATCAGGTTGGCCTGCGCGTAGCCGGCCGACCAGCCCGCGGTCGGGCACCGCGTGCCGCCGCGGAACGACTGCCTCGCCTGCGCCGGGCTCAGGATCGCCGGGTCCGGGACGGAAATCATGGTTCTCATGGTGCACTCCCCAGCCGATCTGGTCAGGTCAACTCGCTGCCGGCGGTCTCCGGCAGCCCCACCAACGCGACCACGGCGATGCCGTAGCCGAGCGCGCCGAACCCCATCGCCGCGCCGATGCCCACACTCGTGGCGAGAAACCCGACCACGGTGGGGAAGAACGCGCCGACGGCCCGGCCGAAGTTGTAGGTGAAGCCCTGCCCGGTGCCCCGCAGCTCGGCCGGATACAGCTCGGCGAGGAACGAGCCGAACCCGCTGTAGATCGCGGACGACGCGAACCCGAGCGGGAAACCGAGCAGCAGCACGACGGTGTTCGCGCCGGCCGGGATGTTCGTGTAGCCGACGATCAGACCGGCGGACAGGACCGCGAACAGCGCGAACGTCCGTTTGCGGCCGAGCATGTCGGTGACGTAGCCGCCGGTGACGTAGCCGAGGAACGCGCCGGAGATCAGGAACGCGAGGTAGCCGCCGGTGTTGACGACGGACAGGTGCCGCGCCGTCTTGAGGTAGGTCGGCAGCCAGGTGGCGAGGGTGTAGTAGCCGCCCTGCACACCGGTGGCCAGCATGGCCGCGAAGAACGTGGTCCGTCCGAGCCGTCCCCGCAGAATCCC
>DATBCR010000771.1:0-11207 GCA_036270375.1 Pseudonocardiaceae bacterium
CAACGCGGGATGACAACACAGGAACAACAGGGCCAGCGTGTCGTCCTCGCCTGCGGTCACCGCATCGTCCGTCGCGGCCATCGCCGCCACGGTCGCCTCCCGCCGCTGCCGGGCCGCCTCGCTGCGCCACTGGTCGGTCAGGCGGCGGGTGGCGACGGTGAGCAGCCAGGCCACCGGACTGTCCGGTGGCCCGTCGGCCGGCCACTGCGTGGCGGCCGCGATCAGCGCCTCCTGGACCGCGTCCTCGCACGCGTCGAACTGCCCGTGCCGGCGGACCAGCGCGCCGAGGACCTGCGGCACGAGCGCGCGCAGCAGGTCCTCGACAGCGGTGTCCACGGTCACATCTCGATGCCGCTGGATTCCATCACCGGCCGCACCTCGACCGCGGTGAATTGCGCGTCCGGGATCATCGCGGCCAGTTCCGCTGCCCGCGTGGCGGTTTCGCAGTCCACGATGGTGAAGCCGGCCAGGAATTCCTTCGCCTCCGCGTACGGCCCGTCGCTCACCGCGGGCACGCCGTCGCGCACCCGGACGGTCCGGCTGTTGGACGGATCGGCCAGCGCGGCGTAGCCGACCAGCTCGCCGGACGCCCTGGTCAGGGCGGTGAACTCGTCGTGCGCGGCGAAGATCGCGGTCCGCTCCTGTTCGGACAGCGCTTCGAACGCGGCCGGGTTGACGTGGATCATCAGCAGGTATTTCATCGGTTTCTCCTCATGGTGGAACATCTAACGGACATCCGCGGTGGTCTGCTCGGCGAGGGCCGGTGTCGGGCGCAGCGCGATCCCCACCAGCAGCGCCACGCCGACGACCAGCACCGCGCCGATGGTGGCGACAACCGTGAGCCCGTTGGTGAACGCGATCCGCGCGGTGTCCAACAGGTCCGCGCCAGGCCGGCTGGGGAGTTGCCGCACGACGGCCGCCGCGCCGCCGATCGTCTGTCGTGCGGTCGCGATCGCCGCCGCCGGTACGTCCGGTGGCGCGGCGTGCGCCAGGTGGTCGCGGTAGACCGCGGTGCCGACGGTGCCGAGCAGCGCGAGGCCAAGCGTCGAGCCGAGCACGTTGCTCGTCTCCGACAGTGCGGCCACCGAGCCCGCCTTCGCCGGCGGCGCTGTGCCGACCACCAGCCCGGTGCCCAGCGCGAACAGCGGCCCGACCCCGAACGCGACCAACGCGATGCACACCACCACGAGAGCCAGCCCGCCCCCGCCGTCCAGCCGGGTCAACAGCACCAACGCAACGGCCGACACACAGAGCCCGGCCACGATCGCGGTGGTCGGCCGGACCTTGGCGACGAGGGCCGGCGACACGAGCACCCCGAACGCGATGCCGAGCCCGGTCGGCGCCTGCCACACCCCGGCAAGTGCGGGCGACAGGCCGACGACACTCTGCACGTACTGCGTGGTCAGCAAACTCGTGCCGGCAAGGGCACCGGACCCGAGCGCCATCGCGGCCAGGACCACCCGGATCTGCGGTTTGGCGAGCAGCCGCAGATCCACGAGGGGATCGGCCAACCGCCGCTGTCGACGAAGGAACAACACACCCGACACCACACCGACGACGATCGCGAGCGCGGCCGGCAGGGGAGTGGCATCGTCCCCGGCGGCAAGTTCCTTGATGCCGTAGACCACCGCCAGCACGGCGACCAGCGACAGCAGCACACTGACCGGATCGATCCGGCCGGCGCCGGCATTGCGGTATTCGGGCAGCAGCACGGGTCCCGCGACCAACAGCACCACCATCACCGGCACACCGAGCAGGAACACCGAGCCCCACCAGAAATGACTCAGCATCAACCCGCCGATCACCGGCCCGAGCGCCGCGCCGCCGAACTGGCAGGCACCCCACAGCGAGATGGCCAGCCCGCGCTGCCGCCCGTCCGTGAACATGTTGCTGATCAAGGCAAGCGTCGACGGGCCGAGCGTGGCACCCGCGATCCCGAGCACGCCCCGCGCCACGATCAGCATCCCGGGTGACGTGGAGTACGCGGCCAGAATCGACGCACCGCCGAACGCCGCCGCGCCGATCAGCAACAGCCTTCGCCGGCCGATCCGGTCGCCGAGCGTGCCCATGGTGATGAGGAAGCCGGCCAGCATGAAGCCGTAGATGTCGGTGATCCACAGCTGTTCGGTGCCGGTTGCGCCGAGGTCCGCGCTCAGGTGCGGCAGCGCGAGGAACAGCACGCCGATATCCAGCGCGATCAGCAGCGTCGGCAGGGCAAGCACCGCCAGCCCGATCCATTCGCGTCGACCCGCCCTGTCGTGCTCGTCCATGATGACTCCCCGGTCTCGGCGCGCCCCTTGCCGGCGCGATCACATCCAAGTCGGAGCCGGCACCGCGTTCTTGACACGGCGGCCGCCTGGATCGGATGTCAAGATGCTCGCGTCGGCTCCGACGGTTCTTCGACAGGCGCCCGCAGGGGTGCCGTTTCAGGAGGAAGCGACAGTGAGCGAGCTGGAGAAGCAGGTCCAAGTGCTGATCGACGGGCTTGTCAAGACCGGGACCGAGAACGGCGTGCAGGTCAGCGTGTACCAGCACGGAAAGGTGGTCGTGGACGCGGTCGCCGGTGACGCCGACACGGGCCGACAGGTCACATCGGACACGCCGTTCTGGACCGCGTCGACCGGCAAGGGTGTGACCGCGACCGTTGCGCACGTGCTGGTGGCGCGCGGCGTGCTCGGCTACGACACCCGGGTGGTCGAGGTGTGGCCGGAGTTCGGCGCGCACGGCAAGGAAACCACGACATTGCGCCACGTCCTGACGCATGCCGCGGGCGTACCGGCGGTCGCACCCGACACCACACTCGAGAAGCTGTGCGACTGGGACGCGATGTGCGCGATGATCGCCGACACCGAGCCCTGGTGGCCGCCGGGCGAGGGTGTCGGCTACCACGCCATCACGTTCGGGTACCTCGTCGGCGAGATCGTCCGGCGTGCCACCGGAATGCGGATTTCCCAGGTACTCGCCGAGGAGGTCGCCGGTCCACTCGGCATCGCCGACGAACTGTTCTTCGGCACCCCGGAATCAGAATTGCACCGGGTGGCGCGCCTGGTGGACGACCCGATCGGCAAGGCCGCGTTCGCGTCGCTGCCGGACGAATGGCCGCTGTTCAAGAGCGCACCGAGGGAGATCTTCCCCAACGCCGACCACGCGAACCGAAAGGACATCCTGCAGGCCGACATCCCTTACAGTGCAACAGGAACCGCCCGCGCGTTCGCCAGGATGTACGCTGCACTGCTGACCGAGGTGGACGGCGTCCGCTTGGTCTCCCCGAGCCGTCTCGGTGAGATCTCGTCCCTCGCGACCACCGGCATCGACGAGATGACGGGCGCTCCGGCGACGTATGCGCTGGGCTACACCGTAGGCCTGCCCTGGAATCCTGACCCGGCTGCGGACTCCACCATCTTCGGCATGGTCGGGATAGGCGTCGGCGCCGCCTACGCGGACCGCGCAACCGGCGTATCCATCGCGGTCACCAAGAACCGCTTCAACCCCATCGAGGTCAACGCCGTCGAACAGGTCAACGACCTGGTCACCAAGGCACTCTCCTGACACAACGAAGGGCCGGGCCACTGGCCCGGCCCTCAGGATTCGTTGCCGGGCGCGGAAATCAGCTCCAGCGCGACTTCGAGCGCCGCCGCCTGGCGTTCGGCTGTGCTGGCGGCCACCTCCATCGGGCCGAACGTGCCGATGTGCAGCATCGCGAGGGCCATGTTGCTCTTGATCTGGTCGGCCAGTGCCGCGTTCGGGTCGGTGAGCAGGCGGTTGAGGGTGCGGAACCGGTCGAACAGCCTGCTGCTGTGCTTCAGGTCGCGGACCGCGGACTGGTTGCCGTGCACGAACTGCAGCATCGCGGCGCCGGAGCCGGTGATGAGCACGGCTGCGTAGCGGTGCACGATCTCCTTGCGGATCGACGCGTCGACGACCTGGTCGCCGGCCCAGTCGATGATCTGGTCGACCTCGCCGAGGAAGTCGTCGAACAGGCTGGCTACGATGTCGTCCTTGGTGGGGAAGTGGTAATACAACGCGGCTTTCGTCACGCCGAGCCGTTCGGCGATCTCCCGAAGCGAGGTCTTCTCGTAGCCCTGCTCCGCGAACAGTTCCAGCGCGACGGACTGGATCTTGTCCCGTGTGCCGCTACGGCGGCGGGCCTCGGTCATCTCTCCCTCCTCCGGAGTAGGGCAGAACTTACTTGACGGCCGGCTAGTAGCTAGCTTACCGTACGGCAAGTAAGTACGACAGCGCGAACTACCGGGGAGCTTACGATGACGGAAACGACATCCCTGAACGCTGGTGGTGACCCCGCCGCCCCGGGCAAGCGGGCGATCTATGTGGCCATGGTCGGGCTGATGCTCGGCATGCTCCTCGCGATGCTGGACAACCTGATCGTCAGCACCGCGCTGCCCACCATCGTCGGCGATCTCGGCGGCCTGGCGCACCTGTCGTGGGTGGTCACCGGCTACGCCCTTGCCGCCGCCGCGTCCACCCCGGTGTGGGGCAAACTCGGTGACCTGTATGGCCGTCGCGACATGTACATGGGCGCGATCGCGATCTTCCTCGTCGGCTCGGCGCTGGCCGGGTTGTCGCAGAACATGGACCAGCTGATCGGGTTCCGCGCCATCCAGGGCCTCGGCGCCGGCGGCCTGATGGTCGGCGCGATGGCGATCATCGGCGACCTCATCCCGCCCCGGGAGCGCGGCCGCTACCAGGCGATGATCGGCGGGATGATGCCGATCGCGTTCGTCGGCGGCCCGCTGGTCGGCGGTCTGCTCACCGATCACCTGAGCTGGCGCTGGGTGTTCTACATCAACCTGCCGATCGGCATCGCGGCGCTGGTGGTCACCGGGCTGTTCATGAAGCTGCCACGGCGCCGGATCGAAGCCAGGATCGACTACGTCGGCGCGGGACTGCTGACCGTCGGCGTCGTCTCGCTCACGCTCGCGGCCAGCTGGGCCGGCAGCCAGTACAAGTGGGGTTCGTGGCAGATCATCTCGCTGTTCGCGTTGAGCGTCGTGTGCCTCGCGGCGTTCGTCTACGCCGAGGGCAAGGTCGCCGAGCCGATCGTGCCGCCACGGCTGTTCCGCAGTCGCAACTTCACCGTGGCGCAGATACTCAGCTTCCTGGTCGGCGCCGGCATGTTCGGTGCGGTGAACTTCCTGCCGCAGTACCTGCAGAACGTGCGCGGCGCTTCCGCCACCGCGAGCGGGCTTCTGTTGCTGCCGTTGATGTTCGGCATGCTGGTGGTGATGCTGGCGACCGGCCAGATCACCACGAAGACCGGCCGCTACCGCGAGTTCCCGATCATCGGCGGCGCCGTGATGACAGTCGGCATGCTGGTGCTGCTCATGTTGGGCGTCAACACCAGCACCGTGGTCGCGTCGGCGCTGACCGGGGTGCTCGGGCTCGGTATGGGTTTCGTCATGCAGAACACCACGCTGATCACGCAGAACAGCGTCGGCCTTCGGGACATGGGCGCGGCGACCGGCGCGGTCACCCTGTTCCGGACGGTCGGCGGTTCACTCGGCGTCGCGCTGCTCGGCTCGATCTACACGAGCAAGCTCACCGGCACGCTGACCAACGGTCTCGGCGAGCGTGGCCACCAGCTGATCTCCGGTGGTGGCGCCATTCCGCCGTCCGTCGTGCTGCGGTTGCCGGCGCCGGTGCGTGAGGTGTTCCAGTCCGGTGTGGTTTCCGGTCTGCACGGGGTGTTGATCGGTGGCGCGGTGATGGCGCTGCTCGCGTTCGTGGTGGCGTGGTTCGTCCGGGCCGACCCGCTGCGGGGGGCGCCGGAACCCGGTCAGCCGGCCGAGGTCGCCGAAGTGGCTTCACTGTCCGCAGTGGACTGAAGTGTCCCGTCGTCGTCCTGACCCGGATGGATACCGGGCCGGGACGACGGCTGTTCGGTGGTCAGCAGTGTCCATTGTGGATGAATCAGCTCTTGGGACTCAGAGCACGGGCATCCAGATTTCGATCTCACCCCTGCGCCGATAGAACTCGACGTCGTGACGCTCCCCGTCAGCCTCCGCGAGGCCGTGCAACTGCTGGCACGCGGGGCCGATCCCGTCGTACACACCCGGCGGCTCGCCCTTCAACACGGTCCGCAGATAGGCCCCGCCGGCGATCTCCCCGACCTCGAGGCCGAACCGGTCCGCCGGATCGTCATCCCGGATCCGAGCACTCACGTAGTACTCCCCGGTCCGATCGTTGACCACCCCGTAGAACTGCCGCCCCCGCATCCCGACCAGGTTCTCCAGGTGCGGCCACGCTCGCCGCATCTCCGCCACCTCGTCGGCGACCCGCACCAGCATGATCGGTATGGGCGCACGCACGATGCGCTGAATCACCGGCCATCACTCCTCACTCGAACAGGTGTTCGCATGTGGAGCGACTGTAGCGGCCCGGCGGATTCAGCGCCATCGGCGAGCGGATTGCCGTACTTACCGTACCGCGTGGTTGTTGTAGAGCCGCTTGGCCCACAGGTAGGCGGGCACCGCGATGACGACGCACCACCCGATCGCGAGCAGTCCGTTGTCCCCCATGGGAGTCCCCAACAGCAACCCCCGAAGTGTTTCGATCACCGGCGTGAACGGCTGGTACTCGGCGAAGTACCGCACCGCTGCCGGCATCGAACCCGTTGGCACGAAACCACTCCCGAGGAACGGCAGCAGTATCAGGAACATCGGGGTATTGCTGGCCGTCTCGACACTCTTGGCCGCCAGGCCGAGCCCGACCGACAGCCACGTGAGCGCGAACGCGATCAGCACCATCAGTCCGAAGGCCGCGACCAGGTCGAGCGGACCGGTGGCCGTCCGGAATCCGATCAGCAGCGCGACACCGAACACGACGACCACGCCGATCATCGTCTGAATGACACTGCCGACCACGTGCCCGGTCAGCACCGACGCCCGGTAGATCGCCATCGTCTTGAACCGGGCGATGATGCCCTCTGTCATGTCCATCGCCATCGAAATGGCCGTCCCCTGTACGCCACTCGCGACGGTCATCACGAGGATTCCGGGAGCGACATACTTGACGTATTCGGCCCGGCCACCGACCAGTCCGCCGATCCCGGCGCCGAGCGTCCCACCGAAGACGTAGACGAACAACAGCAGGAAGACGATCGGCATGCCGATGATCAGCAACGTCATGGACGGGTAGCGCATCATGCGCTTGAGATTGCGCCGGAGCATCGTCATCGAATCACTCACGGCATAGGAAACCGTACTCATCGGGTCGCGACCTTTCGTTCCTTGGGGCCGGTGAGTGCCATGAAGACATCATCGAGATCCGGGCTGTGAATCGACAGCCGATCCACCTTCACCGACTCGTCGTCGAGCCGGTTGAGCAACTCCCGCAGCGACCGCACGTCCCCGTCGCTCGCCACGTGCAGCGTGAGCGATTCGTCGTCACGCGTCACGTCACCGATGACGCGGGCGGCCGAATCGAGGTCACTCGGGTCGGTGAACTCAAGGCTGATGTGCCCACCGGGGATCCGGCGCTTCAGTTCGTCCGCCGTACCCTCGGCGACCACCCGGCCGTGATCGAGAACCGCGATCCGGTCTGCCAACTCATCGGCCTCGTCGAGGTATTGCGTGGTAAGGAAAATCGTCACGCCACCGGCGACGAGCCGGCGGATGATCTGCCACATGACGTGCCGGCCACGCGGGTCCAGTCCGGTCGTCGGCTCGTCGAGAAAGATCAGCCGGGGTTCGCCGACGAGACCCATCGCGAGATCGAGTCGCCGCCGCATGCCACCGGAATACGTCGCGAGCGGCTTTCGAGCGGACTCGACCAGATCGAACTGCTCCAACAGTTCCGCCACCCGCCGCCGACCGTTCCGCCGGCCGAGATGGTGCAGGTCGGCCATCAGGATCAGGTTCTCCTCGCCGGTCATGAGATTGTCGACGGCCGAGAACTGACCGGTGACGCCGATCGCGGCGCGCACCGCGTCGGGCGATGTCGCCAGGTTGTGCCCGGCGACCGAGATCTCGCCGCTGTCCGCCGGAATGAGCGTGGACAGGATTCGTACCATCGTCGTCTTGCCGGCCCCGTTCGGGCCGAGCAGCGCGAATATCTTTCCTTTTGTGACAGCCAGATCAATGCCGTCCAGCACGACCTGGTCACCGTACGACTTCCGTACTCCGGTGGTCGAAATTGCGAGGCGATTGGGCAAGGGGGTACTCATCCCCCCTCCTTTCAATGGTGGTAAAAGGAATTCAGGAACGACGAATGACGATGTCGCCGTAACTCGTCCGGGCGCGCACCTCGACGGTCTCGTCCGCCGGCGCTGGGCCGTCCGAGGTCGCCATGCTGTTGCGGACCTTGCCGAACTGCGTGTACACGTCCAACCGGGCCGCCGTGCCGGCGCGGACACCGACCTCGATCTCACCGACCGCGGTCTTCAGCGACACCGCACCACGTGTCACCGCACCGATTCTGATGTCGCCATTGGCGGTATGGGCCGTGACACCAGCATTCGCACTGTCGACGGCGACATCGCCGTTGGCCGCGTTCACCCGCAGATCGCCGCCCGCCTGGCCGATCCAGCTGTCACCGTTGGAGTTCTTGATCACCGCGGTACCGTTGATCGCGCCGATCCGCACCTGACCGGTCCCGGTGCTGACCTCGGCATGACCGTTCACCCGGTCCACCGCGACGGCCCCGGCACCGGTGCTCAGGTCGAGGGCATCCGTGTGGTCGACGTGGATGTCACCGGTCCCGGACTTGATCCGGCACTCGCCGATCCGGCCGACGCTACGGAAAGCCGCGACACCCGTTGCACTCCGGACGTGTGACCCGGCCGGCAGTTCGATCGTCAGGTCGACCGACCCGGCCTTGCCGAACAGGCCGAGACCACGCTGCTTCGGCGCCTTGACCAGCAGTCGGCCGGCCGCATATTCGACCCTGGTCTGCTCGGCGGCCCGCACGTCCGGCTCGTGCGACGGGTCGCTCGGGCGAACCTCGACGACCGTGTCGGCGCGTTCGCTCGCGGTGATCCGGGTGTCGCCGACAATGAGTTCGATTTCCACCGAAATCGGTTCCGGTGTGGCGAAAGTAGGCATAGCTGTCCCCTCGGAATTGGTTGTCTGAGTAATTGCGACGGGCGCGTCAGCGCACCCAACCGGTGTAGCGCTGCGAACCGCGCGCGGCGCGCCGATCAGCCGGCCGGCCGGGGTCGTCCGACTCCAGCGCGGCGGATGCCGCCCGTACGAGCCACGCGTTGACCGAGAGCCCCGCCTGGCTGGCGGCCTCCTCGATCCGGCCCTTCAGGTGTTCGGCGAGGCGGAAGTTGATCCGTGCCATCGCCCCGTCCTCGCCGTCCGGGACGACGGGTGTGGCCGGGATCTGCGGCGCGGCGGGTTCCTCGAACTGCCGGTCGGAGTCGGCCGGCGGGGGAGTGACGACGAAACTGGGCTCCCGCCCACGCAGCCGCAGGTCCACCGAGCCCGGCGCCAGGTCGCGAGTGATCTCGTCCGCCGCCGCGGACAGCGCGTCGAGCAGGGCGAGCCGGACCGCCGACTCCAGTGGCGCGGTGAGCCGCTCGGCCAGCGCGCGAGCGTCGTCCCCACCGGTCTCGGCGGCCACCGCGAGTTCGCGGCGAAGGTTGTCGACATACGTCGTGAGGTCCATGACGCCATCGTGGCACACCGATGGCGCCAACGCAAGCCATCATGGCGCCAAGTGATGCCAAATCTTCAAGCTCGATCACCGCACGAGCCCGACGAATGCCTATTGAGCTGCGAGAATGCCTGTGACACCGAGCGGCGCCACGGCCAACGTCGACGAGAGCAATGAGAGCGAAGAAAGCGCACCCAGGTCGAATGATCGACCTGGGTGCGCCGGAGCGACAACCAGAGACCTACTATGCCGGAGTCGGGAACGCGACCGGGCTGTGCATGCCGGACGTGTTCACCGCGCGCACGCCGAGGAACACGTTGTCCTTCGCCACCGGCACCGTGAACGTGGTGACGTTGCCGACCGGAATCGCGTGCGTCCAGTCCGGCTCGGTGCACTCCCGCCAGACGATCTCGTAGCCGGCCAGGTCCGGGTCGGCGTTGGCGGACCACCGCAGGGTGCTGGAGTTGGTCAGGGTGCTGATGTCGAGGATGGCGTTCTTCGGGGTGCCGGGCCCGTTCGCCAGCGACCACATGGCGGCCAGGTTGACCTTGGTGACCCGGTGCAGGTATTCGAAGTCGACGAAGTCGATCAGGTCGCCGAACTGGACACCGTTCACCAATCGGGTGTTCTGGTGCTGGTGCGCGAAGTTCTCGTGCGGCTCGGTGAACCGGGCGGCCGGGAAACCCTGCTGTAGGAACGGAATGTGGTCGCCACCGCGGTTGTAGCGGTCCCGCCGGTAGACGATCCGGGCCGCGAGACCGGTGTGCTCGTTGTTCGCGACATTGGTGACGAAGCGGGCCAGTTGCCGGCTCGGCGAGTCGGCCTCGCTGCCGACGAGCTGCCGGATCTGGGTCTGCAGCGGGGTTTCCGACGACGGCACGCCTTCGGAGAACAGTCGCAGCGCGCCCGGGTCGATGGTGCCGTCATCAGCTTTGGGGCTGCCGACGATGTCGTTGGTGAACATGCCCTGCACGTCCGCGCCGGCCGCCTTGAACTGCGTCGCCATGAAATTGGCGCCGAACAGGCCCTGCTCCTCGCCGGCCACCGTGGTGAACACCATGGTCGCGCTGGGGTCGCGGGTGGCCATGACCCGCATCATCTCCATCATCGCGGCGACACCGGAGCCGTCGTCGTCGGCGCCGGGTGCGTCGTCCGTGAAGTTCATGACGTCGGTGACGCGCGAGTCATAGTGCCCGGACACCACGTAGATCCGCTCCGGTGTGGCCGAACCCTTCAGAGTCGCGACCACGTTCGTGATCACCGTTGGAGTCGGGATCCGGCCGGTCGGCTGCTGGGTGTAGGCCTGCAGGGCGACGGTCATCCGACCGTTGGACGGCTGCGCGAGGCGCGTCATCTCGCCGAACAGCCAGTCGCGCGCCGCGCCGATGCCACGGACCGGGTCGGTCTGACTGGATAATGTATGCCGTGTACCGAATGTCGTCAGCTTCTCGATGATGCTGTGCATCCTGTCCTGGTCAAGCTCCTCCATGGCCTCGATCAGGTCACGACTGGGCGCCTGTGCGCGAATCCGCTGGCCTGGACCGGACGGCCAGTCCTTGGTGAGGGCTAAGGTTTCCGGTGCGGTGTCCGCG
>DATBCR010000772.1:0-3013 GCA_036270375.1 Pseudonocardiaceae bacterium
CCGGGTGGGGCGGGCAGTTCCTGGGTTCGTGCTGATGCGGCGAGCCGGGCCTTGGGCGGTCGGGCGGTGTGTGGGTCGTGGCTGCCGCTGTTGTGGTGCTCACCCCATCGCCATGGGTGTGGCTGTGGCTGGAAGACTGCGGTTGCCGGCAACGGCGCCGGAGCCACCCGTCCCCACTCGTGTTGAAGGGCGCCGACATATGACCGAGGCTGTGGACCCGACCACCCTGGTGCTGCCAGCCGGGATCAAACCCTCCGACGGGCGTTTCGGCTGCGGACCCTCCAAGGTGCGGCCGGCGCAGGTCGAGGCGCTCGCCTCCGTCGGCGCTGACATTCTTGGCACCTCGCACCGTCAGAAGCCGGTCAAGGCGCTGGTCGGGCGGGTGCGGTCCGGACTACGCGAGCTGTTCGGGCTGCCCGCCGGCTACGAAGTGGTTCTTGGCAACGGCGGTACCACCGCCTTCTGGGACGCGGCCGCCTTCGGGCTGATCCGGGAGCGGTCGCTGCATCTCACGTTCGGTGAGTTCAGCAGCAAGTTCGCCAAGGTCACCAAGGGTGCGCCGTTTCTAGCTGATCCGGTGGTTGTTTCCGCTGAAGCGGGTGATGCTCCGGTGCCGGCGGCTGCGGACGGTGTTGACGCCATCGCCTGGGCGCACAACGAGACGTCCACCGGTGTGATGGTGCCGGTGCGGCGGCCGGCCGGTTCGGACGGTTCGCTCGTGCTGATCGACGCCACCTCCGGCGCTGGTGGGCTGCCCGTGGCGGCCGACGACTTCGACGTCTACTACTTCGCTCCGCAGAAGTGCTTCGCGTCCGACGGTGGGCTGTGGATCGCGTTGATGAGTCCGGCGGCTCTCGAACGGGTGAACGAGATCGGGGCATCGGGCCGCTGGATGCCGGAGTTCCTCTCCCTGCCGGTCGCGCTGGACAACTCGCTGAAGGAGCAGACGAACAACACGCCCGCCCTGGCCACACTCTTCCTCCTGGCCGAGCAGATCGACTGGATGCTGGCCAACGGCGGCCTGGACTGGGCGACCAAACGAACCCTCGACTCGTCATCGCGCCTGTACTCCTGGGCCGAGCGCACCGCTTACGCCACACCGTTCGTCGCCGAACCGGCGCACCGCTCGCAGGTTGTCGGCACGGTCGACTTCACGACCGAGGTGGACGCGGCGACCGTGGCGAAAGTGTTGCGCGCCAACGGGATCGTGGACACCGAGCCGTACCGCAAGCTGGGCCGCAACCAACTGCGGATCGGCATGTTCCCAGCGGTGGAACCGGATGACATCACGGCACTGACCGAGTGCGTCGAGTGGGTTGTCGAGCGGTTGAACTGAATGCGGGCAACCAGATGGATACGGCAAGATCACACCTGGATCTCGTCGGGCACGGCGCGCCTTCGGCGTCAAGCAGGCACGCCGACATAACGTCGTACCCGGCGAGTGAAGTCATCAGGAGGACGTGATGCGGGTGCTGCGAGTGGTCGGCCTCAGCGAAGACGGCAAGTCCGTCATTTGCGAGGACGTCGCGCGCAGCGAGCGGTTCACGGTCCCGGCGGACGAGCGCCTGCGTGCGGCCGCCCGGGGGGACGTCACCCGACTCGGCCAGATCGAGATCGAGCTGGAGAGCCAGATGCGCCCTCGGGAGATCCAGACCCGCATCCGTGCGGGTGAGTCCGTCGAGCAGGTCGCGGCCGCGGCCGGCGTACCGGCCCACCGGGTGGAGCGCTTCGCCTACCCGGTGCTGCTGGAACGCTCTCGCACGGCCGAACTGGCCCAGCGGGCGCACCCGGTCCGCGAGGAAGGGCCGGACCTGCAGACCCTGGCCGAGGTCGCGGCGCACGCGTTCGGCCTGCGTGGACAGGACTACTCGACCGCGACCTGGGACTCCTGGCGCGGCGAGGACGGCAAGTGGGTCGTGCAACTGCGCTGGCACACCGGCCGGTCGGACAATCGCGCGCACTGGGCCTTCCACCCCGGCGCGCACGGCGGCACCGTCATCCCGCTGGACGACCACGCGCACGACCTGATGGACCCCAACCCGGTCAACCGGCCGCTGCGCACCGTGCGGCCGGTCACCGAGCTGGCCCGCCAGGCACTGGAGGCCCAGCCGCTGATCCGCGGCGAGTCCGACTTCGACGACGAACCGCTGGTGCGACAGCCGCCGGTGCGCGAGCCGGTGATCCGGGAGCCCGATCCGATGCCGGAGCCGGAAATCCTGGCCGCGGACGAGATCGTGCCCATGCCGGTCGTGCCACGCGAGCCGATCCGACGCGAGCCGGTTGTCCGTGAACCTGCTGTACGCGAACCTGCCGCACGCGAACCCGTCGTGCGCGAACCCGCCACACGCGAGCCCGTCGTGCGCGAGCCCGTCGCACGTGAACCGGTTGTCCGCGAACCGGTTGTGCGGGAACCGGTCGCAAAGAAGCAGGTGAAGCCGGTCGCACAGGAGCCGGTGCAGCCGGAGCCGGTTCGGCCCGAGCCGGTGGTGGAGGTCGTGCCGGAGCCGACGCGGGAACTGGTGCGCGATCCGGAACCCGAGCCGACGCCGGTCGAGGCGGTCGTCGAGGAGCCGGCACAGGTCGAGGTGGTCGAGCCAGTCGCACTGGCCGAACCGGAACCGGCACCGACCCAGACAGCACCGCCCACCCCGCAGCGCAAGACCGGACCAGCCCCCAAGCGCGGGAAGAAGAATCACCCGATCGTGCCCTCCTGGGAGGACGTCCTGCTCGGCGTACGCACGCAGCGCTAAGCAATCACTCCCCAGTCACCGTGCCGGGGCACCGCGTCCAGCAGTTCGAGGTCCCAACCCTGCTGCTCACACCAGTCCTCGGCGTCCTCCCTGGACAGCGGATCGGCGTTCGGCGGCGCGTCCGCACCGAGGCGTGACCACCCGTCCGGTGCGAGCACGTGCACCAGCCCGTCGCGCAGCGCCAGCAGCCTGCCATCGGAATATGCCATCGTTGCCTCGGTCCGCATGAACCTGACGGGCTCCGGTCGCGTCATGTAAGTATG
>DATBCR010000773.1:0-12475 GCA_036270375.1 Pseudonocardiaceae bacterium
GGCCAGCATGGTCCGCTGGCCGTGTTCGTCCACCAGCACGACGACGCAACAGGTGTTTCGACGCGGCGCCGTGCGAGGACATCTTGTGGATCACCATGCACCAATGATCGAACATCTGTTCGACATCGCGCAAGATCACGATCGGGTGATCGACTCGTCTCCGTGGTCAGATCTGCGGACGCGTCGGGCCGTCGCCCTGCTTCTGCCGTCGGCTCATTTCGGCCGTGTAGGCGCGCATTCGCTGCGGGTAGCCGACTATGTTCGCGTCGTACACGGGGATGCCGAGCCGCTTGCCGAGATCCCTTGCGTCCTGCTCGGTCGCCCGCCTGCGGGTCCACTCGCCGTCGTGCGCGACGAGGACCACCGTGGTCTCGGTCACCGTCGTTCGTGGTTCGACGTACGCCTCGACACCCCTGTGCTGCTGTGCCCACGACACCAGATGGGCGTTGCCCTTCGCGTCCGGCTGGCGAACGCCGCTGGCCCGCCGCCTGCGTCGTACTGCATCGAACAAGCCCACCGCACACCTCCGCCGTCGCCCAGCTCCAACCTCCACTGTGCCTGTCGCCGAGGGGTCGATGCCACCGGACGGCCCGCGTCGCAAGAATGCCCGACGTAGTGACAAGATGGCGTGTGCTGCCACGCCCGACCGGCGCGAACAGCACCTGCTGATGTTGTCTCGAGAGGGAGTTCCCGTGACCGACGCCGACCTTGTGATCCTCGGTGGCGGGTCGGGCGGCTACGCCTGCGCCTTCCGCGCGGCTGAGCTGGGCCTGTCCGTCATCCTCATCGAGAAGGACAAGCTCGGGGGCACGTGCCTGCACCGTGGCTGCATCCCGACCAAGGCGCTGCTGCACGCGGCCGAGGTGGCCGACTACGCGCGCGACGGCGACCAGTTCGGCATCAAGTCCTCGCTGGAGGGCATCGACATCGCGGGTGTCAACTCGTACAAGGACGGCGTCGTCGCCAAGATGTACAAGGGCCTGCAGGGCCTCGCCAAGGCGAACAAGGTGGACGTCGTCGAGGGCAGCGGCACATTCGTCGCACCCAACGCGGTCGACGTGAACGGTCGCCGGATCACCGGCAAGAACGTCGTGCTGGCCACCGGTTCGTACTCCAAGTCGCTGCCCGGCCTCGACATCGGCGGCCGGATCGTGGCCAGTGAGCAGGCGCTGAATCTGGACTATGTACCCGAGAAGGTCATCGTGCTCGGCGGTGGCGTGATCGGCGTCGAGTTCGCCAGCGTGTGGCGCTCGTTCGGGGCCGAGGTGACCATCATCGAGGCGCTGCCCCGCCTGGTGCCGCTCGAGGACGAGTCGTCGTCGAAGCTGCTGGAGCGGGCGTTCCGCAAACGCAACATCGCGTTCAAGACGGGAGTCCGGTTCACTGGCGCCACCCAGACCGACGCGGGTGTCACGGTCAGCCTTGAGACCGGCGAGCAGTTGGAGGCCGACCTGTTGCTGGTCGCGGTCGGCCGAGGCCCGAACACCGCGGGGCACGGCTACGAGGAGGCCGGCGTCGCGATGGAGCGCGGTTTCGTGCTCACCGACGACCACCTCCGCACCAACCTGCCGAACGTGTTCGCGGTCGGCGACATCGTGCCCGGCCTGCAGCTCGCGCACCGCGGCTTCGCGCAGGGGATCTTCATCGCCGAACAGATCGCAGGGCTGAACCCGAGGGTGATCGAGGAGAGCGGCATCCCGCGCGTCACGTACTGCAACCCGGAGGTGGCGTCGGTCGGCTTGACCGAGGCGGCCGCCAAGGAGTTGTACGGCGCGGACGTACAGACCTACACCTACCACCTCAGCGGCAACGGCAAGTCCGTCATCCTGGGCACCCAGGGCGCGGTGAAGCTGGTCAAGGCACCGGGCGGCCCGGTGGTCGGTGTGCACATGGTCGGGGAACGGGTGGGCGAACTGATCGGCGAGGCCCAGCTGATCGTCAACTGGGAGGGTTTCCCCGAGGACGTCGCGGCGCTGATCCACGCCCACCCGACCCAGACCGAGGCCATCGGCGAGGCGCACCTCGCCCTGGCCGGCAAGCCGCTGCACGTGCACGGCTGAAATCACTTCAAGGCACGAGCACGAGGAGTCAGCGACACATGGCCTTCTCCGTCCAGATGCCGGCGCTCGGCGAGAGCGTCACCGAGGGCACCGTGACCCGGTGGCTCAAGCAGGAGGGCGAGTCCGTCGAGGTGGACGAGCCGCTGCTGGAGGTCTCCACCGACAAGGTGGACACCGAGATCCCGTCCCCGGTGGCCGGCACCCTGCAGCGGATCGTGGTGGCCGAGGACGAGACCGTCGAGGTCGGCGCCGAACTGGCGGTGATCGCGGACGGCTCCGGCGACCCGGCCGCCTCCGCCGCCGCACCGCAGGCCACCACAGCGCAGGCCAGCGCACCGGCCCCCGAGCCGACGCCATCGGCCGCCGCACCGCAGGCAACGGCACCACAGGCAACGGCGGTGCAGGCGCCCGCACCGCCGCCGTCCGACCAGCCGCCGTCCGCCGGTGGCACGACGGTGACGATGCCGGCGCTTGGTGAGAGTGTTACCGAGGGCACGGTCACCCGGTGGCTCAAGCAGGTCGGCGACCACGTCGACGAGGACGAGCCGCTGGTGGAGGTGTCCACGGACAAGGTGGACACCGAGATCCCGTCGCCCGTGGCCGGCACCCTGCTGGCGATCACCGCGGCCGAGGACAGCGTCGTCGAGGTCGGCGGCCAACTCGCGGTGATCGGTGGTGTCCAGGACATCGTCCCGGCCGCCGCACCCGCGCCGGCCGCGGCAGCGACTCCACCGCCCCCGGCACCGACGCCCGCTCCCCCCGCCCCGCCGGCACCGGTCCAGCAGGCGCCGGTCGAGCCGACACCGATACCGACCGCCAACGGCGTGACGGTGACCGAGGACGGCTCCTCCCCCTACGTCACTCCCCTGGTGCGCAAACTGGCTAGCGAGAACGAGATCGACCTGTCCCGCATCAAGGGCACCGGGGTCGGCGGCCGGATCCGCAAGCAGGACGTGCTGGCCGCGGTCGACGAGCGGGCCAACGCCAAGGCCGCCCCGCCGGCCGCCGCGCCGAGTGCGCCAGCCAGGTCATCGGCGCCCGCCCCGCACACCGGCGACGATGCGTCGCTGCGCGGTACGACGCAGAAGCTGTCCCGGCTGCGGCAGATCGTGGCGCAGCGGACCCGGGAGTCGCTGCAGGGTTCTGCGCAGCTCACCCAGGTGGTCGAGGTGGACGTCACCCGGATCGCGAAGCTGCGCAACCGGGCCAAGGCGGACTTCGACCAGCGTGAGGGCGTCAAGCTGACGTTCCTGCCGTTCTTCGCGAAGGCCGTCATCGAGGCGCTCAAGCAGCACCCGAAGCTGAACGCGTCGATCGACGAGGAGGCCAAGGAGGTCACCTACCACGGCGCGGAACACCTCGGGATCGCCATCGACACCGAGCGCGGGCTGCTCAACGCGGTGATCCACGATGCCGGCGACCTGAACCTGGCCGGCCTCGCGCACAAGATCAGCGATCTGGCGAATCGGGCCCGTACCAGCAAGATCGGGCCGGAGGAGCTGTCCGGCGGCACGTTCTCGCTGACCAACCTCGGCAGCAACGGCGCGCTGTTCGACACGCCGATCATCCAGCAGCCGCAGGTCGGCATCCTCGGTGTCGGTGTCGTCGTGAAGCGGCCGGTGGTGGTCACCGACGCCGACGGCGACGAGACGATCGCGATCCGCTCGATGGTCTACCTGTCGCTGACCTACGACCACCGCCTCGTCGACGGCGCGGACGCGGGTCGCTTCCTGACCACCGTCAAGCACCGCCTTGCGGAGGGCGCGTTCGACGCCGATCTCGGCCTCTAGTCCGTTTCGGCCCCGGCACTCCGTGGCGGGGCCGTCTCATGATCGATATCACCAGGTGGCCGGCTCGCGTCCAGGCTCGTAATCGGCAACGATCGAGCCATGCGCGTCGTGGTCGCCGGCTCGTCCGGACTCATCGGCACCGGGCTGGTGGCCGGCTTACGGCTGGCCGGCCATGACGTCGTCCGCCTGGTGCGGCATCCACCCGCGAGCACCGACCAGCGGCACTGGGACCCGCCGGCCGGGTGGATCGAGCCGGACGCGCTGGCCGGCGCGGACGTGGTGATCAATCTGTGCGGTGCCGGGATCGGCGACAAACGCTGGACCGAGGCGCGCAAGCAGGTGTTGCGGGACAGCCGCGACACGCCGACCGAGGTGCTCGCGGCCGCCGTCGCAGACAACGGGATCGGCGCGCTGGTGAACGCGTCCGCGGTCGGTTTCTACGGCGACACCGGCGATGCGCCTGTCGACGAGACGACACCGGCCGGCGGCGGTTTCCTCGCCGCGCTGTGCCAGGAGTGGGAGGCCGCGACGGCACCGGCCGCCGCGGCCGGTGCCAGGGTGGTGCTGCTGCGGTCCGGGCTGGTGCTGGCGGCGCACGGCGGGCTGTTCGCCAAGCTGCGGCCGTTGTTCGCGTTCTTCCTCGGCGGCCGGCTGGGCGGTGGACACCAGTACTGGCCGTGGATCTCGCTCGACGACGAGGTGGCCGCGATCCGGTTCACCGCCGAGCACGAGACGCTGTCCGGCCCGGTGAACCTGACCGGCCCGGAACCGGTGACCAACGCCGAGTTCACCCGGGTGCTCGGCGCCGCGATGAATCGGCCGGCACCGTGGGTGGTGCCGGGGTTCGCGCTGCGGCTGGTGCTCGGCGAGTTCGCGGGCGAGGGTGTGCTCTGCGGGCAGCGGGCGCTGCCGAAGGCGTTGGAGCGGGCGGGTTTCTCGTTCAGCCATCGGACGTTGCGGGCGGCCGTGGCGGCGGCGCTGTAGCGTCGGTGTGTGACTGACGTCGACCTGGCCACCCGCCGGGACACATCGTGCCGGGCCTCGGCCGCCCCCGTGGCCGTGCGCACCCTCGGCACCGTTGCCTACGCCCCGGCATTGGACCTGCAACGCGAACTGGCCACCGCCCGCGCCGGCGAAACCGGCCCGGACACGTTGCTACTGCTTGAGCACGACCCGGTCTACACCGCCGGCCGCCGCACCGAACCGGACGAACGGCCGACCGACGGCACCCCGGTGATCGACGTGGACCGGGGCGGCAAGATCACGTGGCACGGCGCTGGTCAGCTGGTCGGCTACCCGATCGTGAAACTGGCCAACCCGATCGACGTGGTGAACTACGTGCGGCGGCTGGAGGAGGCGTTGATCGCGGTGTGCCACCGTTTCGGCCTGCCCGACGCCGGCCGGGTCGACGGCCGCAGCGGCGTGTGGCTACCGGCCGACGATCGCCGCCCGGAACGCAAGATCGCCGCCATCGGCATCCGCGTCCAACGCGACGTGACCATGCACGGCATCGAGATCAACTGCGACGCCGACCTGTCCAACTTCGACCGCATCATCCCGTGCGGCATCCGCGACGCGGGCGTGACGTCGCTGACGGCCGAGGTGGGGCAGCGGGTCACGGTGTCCGCAGTGCTGCCGGTCGCCCGGGACGCGATCCTGGACGCGCTGGACGGCCGCCTGCCGGTCGCCGACCACGCGATCCGCCGAACCCCGAAGGCCCCCGGGATCACGTTCGACCTCGGCTGAAGTCGAACGCGCGGCGCGGCGGATTCGCCCGCCGCGCCGCGGACAGGTCACGCTGATTGCGGTGTCACCTCGGCGGCACCGGTCGGCCGAGCCCGACGAGCAGGTTCGACCTGGGCTGATCGCGCCGAATGGTGCGGCGGATTCGTCTGCCGGTTCAGCCCAATTGCGGTGCCACCTCAGCCGCCACCAGTTCGATCTGGTCCAGATCGGCGAGATCCAGCACCTGCAGGTAGATCCGGCTGACACCGGTCCGCTCGCGCCAGGTGCCGATGCGGTCGACCAGCTCCGCCGGCGTGCCGGCGAGGCCCTTTACGCGCAGCTCGGACACGTCCCGCCCCAGGGCGGCGGCCCGTCGGGCCAGTTCGGTCTCGTCGCGGCCCGCGCACAGCACGAGGGCCGTTGTGCGACGGATCGACTTCGGCTCGCGGCCGATCGCCGTGCACGCGTCGCTGACGCGGCCGAACTGGGTCACCGCGGTGTCCAGGTCGACGAAGGCCACGTTGAACTCGTCCGCGAACTTGGCTGCCAGCGCGGGTGTCCGCTTGGGACCGCCGCCGCCGATGATCACCGGTGGGCGGGGCTGCTGGGCCGGTTTGGGCAGCGCGGGCGAGTCGGCGACCTGATAGTGCTTGCCCTGGAAGGAGAACGTCTCGCCGACCGGCGTCTCCCACAGGCCGGTGATGATCTCCAGCTGCTCTGCGTACCGGTCGAACCGTTCGCCGAGCGCGGGGAACGGGACGGCGTACGCGGCGTGCTCGGCCTCGTACCAGCCGGCGCCGAAGCCGAACTCGACCCGGCCGCCGGACATCTCGTCGACCTGGGCGACCGCGATGGCCAACGGACCGGGGTAGCGGAACGTGGCCGCGGTGACCAGCGTGCCAAGGCGGATGGTCGTGGTGTCGCGGGCGAGGCCGGCCAGCGTGATCCACGCGTCGGTCGGGCCGGGCAGGCCGTCGGTCGGGCCCATCCTGAGGTAGTGGTCGGACCGGAAGAACGCGTCGTAGCCGGCGTCCTCGGCACAGCGTGCGACCCGCAGCAGGTCCTGGTAGCCGGCCCCCTGCTGGGGCTCGGTGAAGATCCGTAGCTGAAATGTGGTGTCCACGAACACCGAGATTAGCGACGACGACCGCGATGGTTCGCGCCGCCGTTGTTCTCGGTGTCGTCGTCGCCCCCGACCCCGCGCAGTTTGGTCAGCATCCGGATGATCGTGCTGGACACCTCGGCGCCGGCCTTCTTCGGGTCGTCGGCCCGCGCGATCAGGGTGGCGCCCGCGGTCAGCGAGCCGAACAGCAGCCGCGCGGTGACCTCGACCGGCATGTCCGTGAGTTCCCCGCCGTCCACCAACGCCTGGATGCTGGCCCGGACGAGCCCGAAACTGAAGTGGTCCTCGGCCTCGCGCCACCGTTCCCAGCCCATCACGACCGGCGCCTCGTGGATGACGATCCGCTGGTAGGACGGGTCGAGGCAGATCTTGATGTACTGCTGGATCCCGTTCATGGCCCGCTCCCACGGGTCACCCGGCCCGACCACGATCTCCGCCAGCCGCGTCATCACGGTGCTCTCCACGGCGTCGAACGCGGCCTCGAACAGCGCCTGCTTGCCACTGAAGTGGTGATACAGCGCACCTTTGGTGACCCGGGCCCGCTTGGCCACCTCGTCGAGCGACGTGGCCGCGTAGCCGCGCTTGGTGAACAGGTCGACGGCACTGTCCACCAGGGCGTGCCTGGTCGACTCCGAGTATTCCAATCGCCGCGACCGCATTGTCACCACCGCCACAACTTTACGACATACCGACGGTACGTACCGGTGGTAGCTTGTAGGTATGGTCCATACCGAGAGTATGCCGCAGACCCGCGGTATGACGGTGGTCACGGAGGGGAGGGCACCATGAGCTGGGAAGACTTCTACCAGCGGCGCGACGCGATCGAACTGGTGTTGGCACACGCCGGGCAACACCCGGGCGCCGGCCTGCCGTTCGAGGAACTGACGCCGGTCCGGCTGGTGTTCGCCGACCGCGAGAGCCTCGCGCTGGCCCTGCAGTACAAGTGGTCGCTGGTGTTGACGGGCCGAATCGGGGCAGCCCTGACCAACGCCGAGCGGACACCCGACATCGACCAGGTGGAGGCCGTCGCGGCCGCATGGCGCACGGCGGCCCGACAGCAGCCTGCCCTGCGCGACCTGCTGGACGGTTACACCCCCGAGGCCGGCGCGGAATTCCACCGCGCGCTCCAGGCCGAACAGCGGATGGTCGCGTTCGCCGCCGGGCTCGCCGAGCCGGGCGAACCGGCCGACGAGACCGCACGGATCGGGAGCGCGTTCCTCGCCCTCGTCCGGAGCACCCCGCGCCAGCCGGTGAACCGCCGCACGAGCCCGGTGGAACAGTTGTTCCGGCGGCTGGTCGCCAGTTCCTAGGAAGGGCCGGCCGACAGGCTGATCACCGCGAACGTCGCACCCTGCGGATCGACGCACACGGCCTGCCGGCCGAACGGGGTGTCGTGCGGCTCCCCGACCACCTTCCCGCCGGCCGTCCGCACGGCTTCGACGGTGGCGTCGGTGTCCGTCACTCCGAAGTAGACGGACCAGTGGGACGGGACGTCGGCCGGCAGCGTGTCGCCGATCGCGCCGATGCCACCGACGTTCTGGCCGTCCACCTGGATGGTGGTGTAGTCGAAGTCCTCCGACATCGGATCGCTGTGTCGCACGCCGAACACGGCGGTGTAGAACGACCTTGCGGCCGGTGCGTCCCGGCTCATCAGCTCGTTCCAGACCAGCGCGCCCGGCTCGTTGACCAGTTCGGCCCCCTGCGCGCCGTCCTCCGGCCCCTCCCACACGCCGAACACCCCACCGGTCGGGTCGACGCCGATCAGCACCCGGCCTCGGCCGTCCATGTCCATCACGTCGGTCAGCAGTTGGCCGCCGTGCTCGGTGACGGCCATCGCCGTGACGTCCGCGTCGTCGGTGGCCAGGTACGTCGTCCAGACCACCGGCACGCCATCGCGGCCCGGCACGAAGATCCCGGCGACCGTCTTGCCGCGCAGCGCGGCGCGGGTGTATGAGTCGCGTTGCACGTCGGCATCGCCGTAGTCCCAACCGAACACCGTGCGGTAGAAGTCCTTGGCCGCCGGCTGGTCGTCGGTCGCGAGGTCGACCCAGCAGGGCGTGCCTTGTCGATAGTCCGTCATCTCACTCATGCCGCAGATCCTGGCATTCGCCACCGACAGTGGCACGAACGGCGACTGGCGCCCGACCCCTACCGAGGAGTAATCCTGTCTCCATGCCGAAGTGGACCGCGAACGACATCCCCGACCAGTCCGGCCGGACCGTCCTGATCACCGGCGCGAACTCCGGCCTCGGCCTGGCAGCGGCGGGACTGCTCGCCGGCCGGGGCGCCCGTGTGCTGATGGCCTGCCGGTCACCCGAACGGGGTGAAACGGCACTGGCGACGGTCACCGCGCGGGCGGCCGACGGCGGCACCGCCGAACTGGTCCGGCTGGACCTGGCCGACCTCGGGTCGATCCACGAGGCGGCCAAGGACATCCGCACCCGCACCGGCGACCGGCTGGACGTGCTGATGAACAACGCGGGCGTGATGATGACCCCGAAGCAGCGGACCGCGGACGGGTTCGAGTTGCAGTTCGGCACGAACCACCTCGGTCACGCCGCCCTGACCTGGCTGCTGATGCCGGCACTGCGCGGCGGACCGGGCGCCCGGGTGGTCACCGTGTCCAGCCCGGCGGCGCGCCCCGGCCACGTGGATCTCGCCGACCCGAACTTCGAGCGCCGCACGTACCTGCCGAGCACCGCGTACTGCCAGGCGAAGCTGGCCAACCTGCTGTTCGCACTGGAACTGGACCGGCACGCCGGCCGGGCCGGCATGGACCTGGTCAGTCTCGCGGCGCATCCCGGCTACACCGCGACCAGTCTCGTAACCAACATGGCCCGCTCACGTGGCCGCGGCCCGATGGCCACCGCGATCTCGTTCTTCGGCGGGCTCGGCGACCGGCTGCTCGGGCAGCACGTGCGGATCGGCGTGCTGCCGCAGGTGTATGCGGCGACCGTGGCGGGAGTGCGCGGCGGGGAGTACTACGGCCCGGACGGCCTGCTGGAGATGCGCGGGCACCCGCGCCGGGTGTCGATCCCCAGGGCCGGTCAGGATGCCGAACTGGCTGCTCGCTTGTGGGATCGCACGGCCGAGCTGACCAAGGTCGACCCCGACCCCGCGTGACCCCGCTCACGCGTCGGCTCGGCGTAAGGTTCTCGTTGTGACGGTTGCGCCGGACGGGCGGCGGCTGCTGCGGCTGGAGGTCCGCAACAGTCAGACCCCCATCGAGAAGAAGCCCGCGTGGATCAGGACGCGGGCCAGGATGGGGCCCGCGTACACCGAACTGAAACACCTGGTGCGCCGCGAAGGCCTGCACACGGTGTGCGAGGAAGCGGGCTGCCCCAACATCTACGAGTGCTGGGAGGACCGCGAGGCCACGTTCCTCATCGGCGGCGACCAGTGCACCCGCCGGTGTGACTTCTGCCAGATCGACACGGGCAAGCCGGCCAAACTCGACCGCACTGAGCCGCGCAAGGTGGCGGAATCCGTGCAGGCCATGGGACTTCGCTACGCCACGGTCACCGGTGTCGCCCGCGACGACCTGCCGGACGGCGGCGCGTGGCTGTACGCCGAGACGGTCCGCCAGATCCACGGGCTCAACCCGGGTACCGGCGTCGAACTGCTGATCCCGGACTTCAACGCCGAGCCCGACCAGCTGGCCGAGGTGTTCGGCGCGCGGCCGGAAGTGTTGGCGCACAACCTGGAGACGGTGCCGAGGATCTTCAAGCGCATCCGGCCCGGCTTCCGTTACGAGCGTTCTCTTGCCGTGCTGACATCGGCGCGGGAGGCGGGCCTTGTCACGAAGTCCAACCTCATCCTCGGCATGGGCGAGACGCCGGACGAGATGGTCGATGCGATGGGCGAACTGCACGCGGCCGGGTGCGAGATCCTGACGATCACCCAGTACCTGCGGCCGTCCGTGCGGCACCTGCCGGTGGACCGGTGGGTGAAGCCGGAGGAGTTCGTACAGCACAAGGCAACCGCCGAGGCGATCGGGTTCGCGGGCGTGATGGCCGGACCGCTGGTGCGGTCGTCGTACCGGGCGGGACGGCTGTACGCGCAGGCGATGGCACACCGGGGGGAACAGGTGCCGGCGAATCTCGCGCACCTTGCCGACGCCGGACCGGCGGCCCAGGAAGCCAGCTCACTACTCGCCCGCTGACGGATTCCCTTGCCGGCACCCGAAACCGGCTGGTCCAGCAGAGTGCCGACGCGCACTCCATTCCTGGCCGCCAGCGCGGCCCCGCGCGCCGCACTGTCCGCGGTCAGCAGGCGGGGTTGGCGGATTCCCTTGCGGCATGTGGGAAGGGCCGTGTCAGTCCGCGGGCAGTTCGCCGACCCGTACGCCATCGAGTGTTGTCACGAAATCCGAGCCGAACGCGCTGGACGGCGTGTGCGCGCCCGGTGCCACTCCCCCGGCCGCCAGCAGCGCGACCCCGCGCACCACGGCGTCGGCGGTCAGTGCGTAGCCGGCCGGGGTGGTCAGTGAGCCGGTGACCTGTTGGCCCTCCGCGTGCCGCACGCGGCCCCACACCTCCGCCCGGCCGGCCGACTGGCGGTCCTCGCTCGGGCCGCGGACCAGCCGGTCCACCAGCGTCGTGCCGGCCCGCTGCACCGCGGGCATCCGCAGCAGCGGTGCGAGGAACTGCTGGCCCTTGCCGATCAGGTCGCCGCCCGGAATGACCGTGTACGTGGTGATGGTCCGGATGCCGGTGGACCGGTACGCGGAACTGAGGTCGCCCCACGGGATCGCGGTCACCCGCTTGGGGCCGGACGGGAACGCGGCGACCCGGGTGCGGTGGCCGATCGACACCGAACGCAGCTCGCCGTCGATCCGGGCGCGGCCGCCGGTCGCCGCGCCCTCGATGGCCGTTTTCAGCGTGCCAGGGCTGATCCCGCCGCCCATCGTGAACGCCAGTTCCAGTTCCTCGGCGTCGGGCAGCCGTTCGGCCAGCATCGCGGCAAGACAGTCGCTGGGCACCACGTCGAACCCGCCGCCGGGCAGCAGCACGACGCCGGCCTGTTCGGCCTCGTCGTGCCGGGTGTAGATGTCCTCGAAGACGTCGATCTCGCCGGTGATGTCCAGGTAGTGCGTGCCGGTGTCGAGGCAGGCATCCACCATGTTCCGTGCGGTGTGCGCGAACGGCCCGGCACAGTGCGCCACCACCTGTATGTCCGCCAACGCCGCCCGTAGCGCCCGCCCGTTCTCCAGGTCGACCACTACGTGCTCGCAGCCGAGTTGGGCGGCCAGTGGCTCGATCTTCGCCGCCGACCGGCCGGCCAGTACCGGCCGTTCGCCGCGTTGGGTGGCCAGTTTCGCCACCAGTTCACCGGTATAGCCGTTCGCGCCGTACACCATCCATGTCACACGGTGAGTATGACATTGGTTACCGCTCGGTAGGTACGACGTCGGCCAGCAGTCGCTCCGCGATCGCGATGTCATACGGATAGGTGATCTTGATGTTGCGTTCGTCACCCGCGATGCATCGGGTCGGCACGTTCGAATAGCGGGCCATGCAGGCGGCCGTGTCCGTGCCGACGAAGCCGTCCGCCGCGGCCCGTTCGTAGGCGCGCAGCAGCGGGCCGGCCGGAAAACCCTGTGGCGTCTGCACGGTCACCGCCCGGTCGAGCGGCCCGGCGGTCACGACATCGTGCGCCACCGGCACCAGATCGTCACGCGGCAGGCCGGGGACCGCGCCGCCGGACTCGCGTACCGCGCGCAGAACCGCTGCCGCCAAGGCGGAAGTGACCAGTGGCCGGGCCGCGTCGTGGATCAG
>DATBCR010000774.1:0-6397 GCA_036270375.1 Pseudonocardiaceae bacterium
GGGGCACCCTGCTTTCGGTCACCACGGCCTGCCTTCGTCACGAGTCACCCGAGTTTACGGGTGCCCCCCGACGACGGCCCGGCGTTCGCCGTCCCGCGTGTCAGTCGTCGCCCAGCCGGGCACGCAGCTCGGTGACCTGGCGCGTCAGGTCGCGGACCTGTGCCTCCAGCGCCTCGATCCGTTCCACCGGCGACAGGTCGGCGTCGTCCCTCGGCTCGTCCTGTGGGTCCTCGACCACAGCCGCCCGTGCGGTCACCGGATCGACGGCCAGGTCCGTCAGCAGCCCGGCGGCCACACCGTCCGGCAGTTCGAACACGGCGAGCAGCACGTGGCCCGCGTTGATGGTGGAGTGGTTGAGCGCGAGGGCCGTCCGCAGTGACGCCTCAAGCGCGGCCTTGGCGGCCGGCGTGAACGGCAGGTGCCCGCCCGGTGCCATGGTGCCGCGCGGGAAGGCCGCCGCGACCCGCTCCCGGGCGTCGGCGAGCCGGACACCGGGCATCGCGTGTGCGAGCACCCGGTCGCCCTCCTCCTTCGCGTGGCACAGGGCGAGCACGAAATGCTCGACGCCGATGTGCTGGTGGGACAGCAGCCGGGATTCTTCCTGCGCCAGCACGATCACCCGTCGGCCCGAGTCCGTGAACCGTTGGAACATCACTCCACCTTGCCACATCAGGCTTGCATCCGACGCCGCGTGAGGTCATAGCGTTGCCGACGTGAACGCGACAGCGGAAAGCCGAACCTGGCGGGTCGGCGAACTGGCCGAGGCGACCGGCCTGACCGTCCGGGAGCTGCACCATTACGACGAGATCGGGCTGCTGGCCCCGTCCGGCCGGACCGGTGCCGGCCACCGGCGCTACACGGACGTGGATGTCCGCAGACTGCACCAGATCCGCGCACTGCGCGGCTTCGGCCTGTCACTGGCGGAGATCGCCGACGTGCTCGCCGGCACCGGCCCCGAACCGAGGCAACTGCTCCGGCACCAGCTCGACGAGGTGACGGAACGAATCGCCGTGGCCGATCGGCTACGGCGAGACCTGGTGCGCGTTCTCGGCGCGCTCGACAACCGGGTCGAGCCGTCGGCGACAACACTGATCGAGTTGATCGAGGTGATGACAACCGTGGAGAACAAGCTGACACCACAACAGGTCCGGGAGATGACGGAACGACGCACCCGGATGGCCGAGCAGCTGACGGCCGAGGAGTTGGCGGCCATGTCCCAACGCCGGGCGGAACTAGCGGCCAGGCTGACTCCGGAGGAGCTGGCCGAGATGGCCGACCGACGGGCCGCGTACCTGCCGTCACCCGACTGAGCGTCGGAGGTCTACGGCGGCCGGTCATCGTTCTGTTGCGGTGGCCGGCCGCTTTGTGATGAAATTCATCCGATGATTGATCTGCCAAAGGAGGCCGGTGTGCCCGAAATCGCGCTACACACCCAGTTACGCCCCGGTGCCGAGGCGGACTACGAGCGGCTGCACGCGACCGTGCCGGCCGACCTGGTCACCGCACTGAGCGCGGCCGGCGTCCGCGACTGGCGAATCTGGCGCGACGGCACCCACCTGTTCCACCTCGTCGACGTCGACGACTACCACGCCATGCGCGACCACCTACGCGACCACCCGGCAAACCTGACGTGGCAGAGCAAGGTAGGCCCACTGCACGACGTACCGGACGACTACTCGGGCGCCGACGACGGCGTACCCCTGCTCTGGCGCTTCGCCGACCAACTGGCCGCCGCCGTAGCCAATCCGAGGCCCGACTCGGCTTGAATACACCGTGGATCGCCGACCGACCGGTATCCTCTACACATCCGATGTCTGGAAAGGGTGCCCGTGGCAATCACCGACGAGGCGATCGAGAAGATCAAGGAAATGATCGTCACCGGCGCACTGCACCCCGGTGACCGACTACCGCGCGAGGCGGATTTGGCCGAACGCCTTGGCCTGTCCCGAAATTCGCTGCGCGAGGCAGTGAAGGCACTGTCCCTGATCCACGTGCTCGACGTGCGACAGGGCGACGGCACGTACGTGACCAGCCTCGAACCGTCGGTACTGCTGGACGCGATGGCCTTCGTGATCGACTTCCACCGCGACGACACGGTACTGGAGTTCCTCGAGGTGCGGCGGATCCTGGAACCGGCGGCCACCGCGATGGCGGCCGCACGCATGACCAGGGACGACGTGGCCGAGCTGCACAGACTGCTCGACAAGCTGGGCCCGAACCCGTCGGTCGAGGAATTGGTGGCCAACGACCTGGAGTTCCACCGCCGAATCGCGGTGGGCGCCGGCAACCAGGTCCTGTGCTCCCTGGTAGAAGGCCTGTCCGGCCCAACCCAACGAGCCAGAATCTGGCGCGGCCTGACGCAGGAGTCAGCCGTGGAACGCACCCTGGCCGAACACCACTCCATCTGCGACGCGATAGCGGCCGGCCAACCGGACGTGGCAAGAGCATGGGCCACGGTGCACATCGCTGGCGTCGAACAATGGCTACGCGAGGTACTGACGGAAACTCAAACCGCCGACTAAGAACCGGGGCGGCGGCCGTCCTTCGCGGCCCGGTCCGCGAGCCCATAATCGGGCAACCGATGTAATAGTTCCGACCGATCCCCGACCGGATCCCCGGCCGCCGCGAACTTGGCATAAGTCCGACTCAAATGCACCCGGACCGTACTGACACTGATCTTCAACCGCCGAGCCGTGGCCTCCAACGTCGACCCGGTGCCGTACAACGACAACACCTCCAACTCCCGTTGCGACAAATGCGGCGGCTCAAGACTGATGATGAACGCCAACTCCTGTGTCAACGCCTGCTCCCCGGCATACACCGTCCGAACGGCATCGGCCAATGCCCCCCGATCACACCCCTTGATCAAATAACCGGAAGCCCCCGCCCGAACAGTGGCTCGCACATGCTGCCGATCACCATGTACCGACAGCACCAACACCCGCGCTCCGGTAGCACACAGCCGAGCGACATTGTCCCCCGGCGAAGATTCGTCACCCAACATCAAGTCCAGCAACACCACATCGGCCCGAACTCCGGACGCGACATAGCCCTCAACACTCGTGTGGGTACTGACCAACTCCAGATCCGGCACCGGATCCAACAACGCGGCCTGCCCGAGCAACACCATCGGATCATTGTCGATGGCGGCGATCCGAATCACCGCGGCCACCGCAGCTCGACCCGCGTGCCCTGCCCAGGCATGCTGTCCACGGCGGCAACACCCCCGACATCGGCCATCCGCCCGGTAATCGAGTCCGACAACCCCCGCCCGAGCCGAGTGGTCGCCGGATCGAACCCACTACCCTGATCGACAACGGTCACGGTCACCGACGGCCCGGCACCGGCCCGCGCGGTCAGCCAGGCCCGATCCGTACCGGCGTGCACCGCGATATTGTTCAGGGCCTCCCTGCTGGCCCCGCTCAACGCGTCGACAACCGGATGTGGCAAATCCTCCGGCAGATCCGAGAACTGATAGTTCACCCGCAGATGATGCATCGCATAGTCATTGCCGGCCCGAGTCAGCGCGATCGAGAGATCGGTCAACGTACTCATCGGATCATCCGATATCAACCCACGCAACAGATTCGCGCTGACCGCACACTGCCGCCGAACCTCGTCATCATGATGATCCAGCCCACCGGTCGCGATGGCGGTCAGAATCGACAACGGCCCATCATGCAACGCCCGATACCGCTTGATCTGCTCCCGGAAATACCGCAACCGCTCCTGATTGCGCGCCCGCGCGGCGGCGGCCTCCGCATGCAGCTCGGCAACCTGCCGGGTAGCGTCATCGGTCCGATCCTCGGCGGCCAACAGCCGCCGCGAAATGGCGCCGGCCACAAAAGCCGCACCGCCCAACCAGCACAGATCGGTGATCGTGCTGACGACATCGGCGCGCATCTCGATCATCGACGGCAGTTCCGCCACCACATGCGCCGCCGCCAGAACCGCACACCCGACGACAGCCCGTCGCACCCGCGCGTTCATCGCCACCACGACCGCTGTGACGTACAACGCCGGTTCGAGATCGGAGTCGTTCACCCGCGTGAAGAACGACGGGTGCACGGCCCAGCTGATCACGATCACGCAGCACGCCACCACCGCGACATCCGCAGCCACCGCCCAGCCGGGCACCGTGCCGCGCCGCACCACGACCGCCACAAACACGCCGCCCCATGCCGCGAGCACCAGGTAGGTCAGTCCCGCGAGCCAGGGCACCGTGAACGCGTCTTGTCTGGCGCCGGCGGTGATCGCCACCACCAGCGGCGGCACCGCGACCACCTGCAGCGAAACCACGACACCCGTCAGGACCCGACGGGTGTCGTGGCTTCTCGATGCCCCATTCAGCGCGCGCCGTCCATCGCCGACCACGATGCCGTCATGCTCGGACTGCACCGCACAAGCATGCCGGTCGCGCGCTGAGCGCGCGTCGTCGCACCGGTGTGACCTTTCCGTCGCCACGATGCGACCGCCCGTGACGACACCCGCGACCCGGGTAACGGCGGCCGACCACCAGCGATAGACCCGGCGATACATGCCAAGCGGTGAAGGGGGAACCGTGAGCTACCCACCCGCCTCCGCGCCCGGCGACGACCCGTACGGCGATCCGAGATACAGCGTGCCGCCCGAGCGCAACGGCCCGACCCGCAAGCAGAAGGTGACGTTCGGGACCGCGCTGGGGATCGCGGCGTCCATCGCCACCATCCTCACGCTGTTCCTTACCCTGGGCCAGGAACAGCCGCAGCAGTCCAACACTCCGAGGGGCGGCGCGGGCACCGTGACCCCGGCGAACGTCTACCCCGCCAACGTGCAGGCGAACTTCCTCAACAGCTGCGAAGCCAGCGGCCCCCAGTCGGTCTGCGAATGCAGCCTGAGCTGGTTCCAGAACCACGTCGGCATCCAGCAGTTCGAACAGGACGAGACCGACGTGAACCAGGGCTTCCAACCGGCGGACGTCGCCAACGTCCAGGCGGCCTGCGGGTAGCGGCTCAGCCCCAGGGTTGTTGGGACATCAGGGCTTCGACGTTGGCCGCGTAGTGGCTGACCACCGTGTGGCCGCCGGCGAACTGCACAGCGCCTGGACCGGCGTTGTACGCGTCGATGACCGCGGCGACCAGGTCCGGGTCGGACATGTCATACAAATGATTGAAGGAATTCTCGCCGAAGTAGCTGATCAACCATTCCAGATATTCGCCACCGATCGCGGCGTTCCCCGACAGCGTCGTGTAGTCGTACGACGTGCCGAACCGCTGGTTCATCCAGGTGGCTGTGGCCTTCTGGATCTGCATCACACCGTTCCCACCGTCACACGACGCGATGTTGGACTGCCAGCCGCTCTCCTGCCAGGCGATCGCCTCCATCAGCGCGGTTGGCACGGTGATCACGGCGGGCGGTCCGGACACCGTGGTCGGCGTGGTGCCGTCGTTCGGGTTCGGGTTGACCAGCGGGGGATTCGACACGCCGACCCAGTCCTGCGTGCCGGCAGCGGCCAGCAGCGCCGACCTGACGTCCGGATGGCTGGCCGCGGTGCCGGTGTAGGTGGGCGTGCAGCCGGGCGGCGGTGTCGTGTGCGGTGGTGGCGGCACCGGCACGTCGACGGGTGGCTTGACCGGCGCCGGCATGGCCTTCGGCGGCACCACCAGGGTCGTTCGCCGGTAGGTCGTGGTGACCGTCGTCGGCGCGGCTGTCGTGGTCGGGCCCACGAAGGTCGTGGACACCGTGGTGGTCGGTGCGGCCGTGGTCGTGCTGGTGGCCACCGACAACGACTGGTTCGCCGCAGCGTTGGTCGTGGCAGGCGAGCCGCCACCGAACAGCACCCACCCACCGGCAACGGCGATGACAGCGGCGGTGCCGCTGGCTAATGCGACAATGGCCCGCTTCGACAGCGCCATCGTTCCCCCTGATTCCCCCATCAGCGCCACCAGTACCGTGGCCGCTCGACGCTACCAAATCGGACGACTACCCCATCACTCGGTCGGGTGACAACCCATACCAATCGCGTGCCGTGCCACCGAACACCGCGGATCGTGGGCAGGATGCCAGCAACTCTTCCGCGAGACCGAACACCTTGCCATAACTCGCCGCCAGCTCGCACACCGGCCAGTCCGAACCGAACATGATCCGGTCCGCCCCGAACGCCGCCAGCACGACATCCGCGTACGGCCGGATATCCGCGACCGTCCACGTCCGCCAGTCCGCCTCGGTGACCAACCCGGACAGCTTCACGGCCACATTCGGCAACCCGGCGAGCCTACGGATCAACCCGGCCCACGGTTCCAACTCGCCGCTCGTGATCGGCGGCTTGGCAATGTGATCGAGCACGAACCGCCCGTCCGGCACCGAAGCCACCAGGTCGATCGCGGCCGGCAACTGGTGCGGCAGCACCAAAAGGTCA
>DATBCR010000775.1:0-13174 GCA_036270375.1 Pseudonocardiaceae bacterium
GGCGCGGTGGCACCGGTGACCGTGGTCGTGTTGCTCTCCACCGTGCTGTTCGGCGCCGGCCCGGTCAGCGTCACGAGCAGCGCGCCCGGCGCCGGATGGTTGACGTACCGGTTCGCCGTCACCGACGGCTGTTCGGTGATCCGGCCGGCGCCCAGATCGGTGACCAGCCGCAGTTCCTGCGCCTGCGCCCAGGACAGCGGGGACGCCGAACCGGCCGCGCCACCGTCGGTGAAGCCGATGGACGCGGTGGTCGGGTCGCTGCCGAACGGCGCCGCCGCCAGGTCCGGGTTCTCCCACGCCTGCTCCGGCACGAGACCGACACCGGAGGAGAACTTCGTCATGGCTGCCAACAGGTTCTCGGCGCCGGCCCGGTTGCCGGTGGCGAGGTTCGACTCGGCGCGCTCACCGGACAGCACCGGCCACAGGTGCCCCGTGCCGACGTTCGTGGTCGGCCACGGCTGTCCCTGGCCGGTGCACGACGTCTGGCTCGGCTGGTAGCAGTCGCCGTAACCGTCCGCGCTGCCGGCCGCGGCCGACGTGCCGTATCGGTAGAAACCAGTGCCGCTCGGCGTGCTGACCGCGATCTGTTTGTCCAGCACGGCAAGGGATGCCGTCACATCAGGGTCGGTCGGCGACAGCTCGCCGAGCCGGACGAGTTCCTGGAAGCCACCGTCGATGACCTGGCGCTGGTCCACGGTCGGGCCGCCGTTGCCCAGTCCATAGGTGATCGCGGCGTTCGGGTCGCCGGTCTTGCTCAGCCGCAGGAAGTAGCGCGCCGCGTCCGGCCCGGTGGTGGTCACGGTCCAGCTCTTTATGTTGCGCTGGAAGTCGTCCGCGGTCGCCTGGTAGAGCTGGGCGCGATCGGCATCGCCGTGCAGTGCGGCGATGCTGGCGGCCGCGGTGAGGCCGGCGATCTCGGCGGCGATGGTGGACGGCGAGAAGCCGGACTGCTCCTCCCACCGTTCCACGCCGAAGCTCGGCCCGTGCGCGACAAGGAAGTCCGCGGCGGCGCGAATGTGTTGCTGCCACAGGGTTGTGTCGCCAGAGAGACCTGACTGGAACGCCATCAGGATCGGGTAGGCGGTCTCGTCGAGCTGGTCGCCGCCGGTGTCCGGTGCCGATTTCCCGTTCACGAGGGAGTTTCGCGGGATACGGCCGTCGGCGAGCTGCTGGCGTGCCAGCAGGAACCGCGCGGCGTTGCGGGCGGTGGCCAGGTCGCCGTCCACGAGCAGGCCCGTGAACGCCTCGTACAGGTCGCGGGAGAACACCTCGCGGTAGGAACCGAAGTACACCGGTTTGCCGCCGACGAGCGTACCGGCGTTCACGGCCTGGCCCCACGGACTGGCGAGCGACGCCACGATCGCGCCAGGGAAAGTCTTGTCCTCACTGGCTTTCAGCACGTTCGCGGACAGGTAGTAGCGCGCCGCGACGTCCACGCCGGGCACGTGCACGGCCGGCGGGCGGAGTGTCGCGTCGTAGGCAAGCCACCCGTGCTCGTACTGGGCTCGCGTCGCCTCGAAGGGGCGGTTCGGGGTCGCGGCGGCGATCGCGGCGGACTGCGTGCGACCGAAGCCGAGTGCCAGGGTGAAGTCGCGGTCGTGCGGCGTCACGTCGGACACCGCCACGATGTGGCCGTTCGGGGCGCTGCTGTACGTGGTGCCGAGTGAGTGGGTGGCATCGAGTGCGGTAAGGCCGTCGCTCGCGGTGCCGGCGTAGCCGACGGTGGCGTTGTGTCCGGTATCCGCACCCAGTGCCATGAATGTCGGTACCGCGTAGTCCCGGTTCGCCGCCGCGCTTGTGGTCGCGGTGTCGTACACGACCGGCATACCCGACGCGACGACGCCGGTGTCCGCGCCGCCGTTGGCCGAACCGCCGCCGCCGTTGCCGTTCACGTGTGCGTCCAGCCGGGCGTAGACGTGCAGCCCGCGTGCGCCGCCGCGCAGTTGGGTGTGCATCAGCACGGTGTCCCGGCTCGGGTCGGTCAGGTACGTGGTGACCAGTTGGTAGCCGTGCTTGGCGCTGGTCGCGGTGACGGTGCAGGCCATCCCGGTGCGGTCCGCGGCCACGGTGTACGTCAGGTCGCGGGACTGCAGGTCGGTGAACGTGGACCCGTCGGTGACGACGTACTGCAGGGTGCCGACGTTCGTGTTGTCGACGGTCGGTTCGTACACGTCCGACAGCACCCCGCCGGCCACCGTGTACCAGACTTTCGAGCCGGTGCCGGCCGACGTGCCGACGCAGTCCTTGCGGGCGAGGTCGAAGTAGGAGGCGGCGCCCGGACCGCCCGGCGCGGCACCTGGGGCCGGTGCCGCGGACGCCGTTGCCGGCAGTCCGGCCAGCAGTAGGGTGGCCGCCGCGGCGAGTGTGGTCCTCGTTGACCAGGTCGACCTCATGACCAGCGTCCTTCCAACCTCGGCCGCCGAGGCGACCGTCCCGTGAAGGGCAAGCCTGAGTATGTTGTCGCCCACAACGAATTGCGTCAAGGGCACGGGCGATTCAGTGACGAATTCAGGAATCCACAGGTGAACGGCGAACCAATTGTCAGTCTTCGGACCAGATGTCGGTGCCCGGTTCGACCACGTGTCGCTCGATTTCGGCCAGTTCGGCCGAGGCCAGCGTCAGGTTGCGCAGGGTCGCCACGTTGTCCTCCAGTTGGGTCACGCTGCTCGCCCCGATCAGGGTGGACGTGACCCGTTCGTCGCGCAGCGTCCACGCCAACGCGAGTTGGGCCAGCGTCTGACCACGCGCGGCGGCCACGTCGTTCAGCGCCCGCACCCGGTTCAGCCGGTCGTCGGTGAGCTGCGACGGGCTCAGGAATACGGACGTGTTGGCCCGCGAGTCGGCCGGGATGCCGTGCAGGTAGCGGTCCGTGAGCATGCCCTGGGCCAGCGGCGAGAAGCCGATGCAGCCGATACCGAGTTCGCCGATCGCGTCCAGGAGGTCCGGTTCCGGCTGCCGGTTGAACATCGAGTACGACGGCTGGTGGATCAGCAGCGGAGTGCCGAGATCGGCCAGGATCGCGGCGGCCTGGCTGGTCTGCTCGGCGGAGTAGTTCGAGATGCCGGCGTAGAGCGCGCGGCCGGAGCGGACGGCGGTGTCCAGCGCGCCCATGGTTTCGGTGAGCGGGGTGTCCGGGTCGGGGCGGTGCGAGTAGAAGATGTCGACGTACTCCAGGCCCATCCGATTGAGTGACTGGTCGAGGCTGGCTAGCAGGTACTTGCGGGAGCCCCACTCGCCGAACGGCCCGGGCCACATGTCGTAGCCGGCTTTGGTGGAGATCACCAGTTCGTCCCGGTACGGCCGGAGGTCGGTGGCCAGGATCCGGCCGAACGTCTCCTCGGCCGAACCCGGTGGCGGGCCGTAGTTGTTGGCCAGGTCGAAGTGGATCACGCCGAGGTCGAACGCCCTGCGCAGCACCGCACGCTGGGTATCCAGCGGGCGGGCCGGCCCGAAGTTGTGCCAAAGGCCGAGCGAGATCGCCGGCAGGTGCACGCCACTTTTGCCACAGCGGCGGTAGATCATGGCGTCGTACCGGTCAGGCGCTGCCTCGTAGGTCATGTCGGCATCCTATGGTCTGGACCTGTCGTGACCCGGCCGGACCTGCGCAGCCACAACAGACCGAGGATCGGGAGTACGACGGGGACGTAGCCGTAGCCGTCGCCGTAGAGGGACCAGACGGTGGCGTCCGGAAACGCGGCCTTGTCCAAGACACTTGCCGTGCCGACCGCGAGGACGCCGACGAGTTCCACCGTGCAGGAAACGACGGCCACCTGTCGGGACACGCGGCTGCCGCGCACGAAGCAGACGGTGGCCACGATGTAGATCACGCCGGCCAGCGCCGACAGCAGGTACGCCAGCGGGGCGGTGTGGAACTTGGTCGCGAGCTGCACGGCGGACCGGGCGGTGGCGGCGAGCGCGAACAGGGCGTAGACCGCGATCAGCAGTCGACCCGGTCCGCTGCGGGTCGCTGTCCGCAGGTCGGCGGGCTGGTCGTGGTCAGGCTGCTCAGGCACCGAAACCGGACCAGATCTGGTTCATGCGCACAATCATCACAGGGATCACAAGGCAGCCGATCAGCAGGACGCCGACACCCCACCGGCTGCGCTCGGCCAGCGACCACCACCCCGCCAGCGGCAGGATCAACAGCGAGGCCACGAGATAGCCGACGAACGTGAAGCCGTCCACGTGCCGGTGCTCGGTGGCCAGCGCGACGATGCCGAACACCGCCTGCACGAGCAGGCCGACCTCGATCAGGGCCAGCGCACCGAGCAGGAACCGCTTGCCGACCGGCCGGGACAGCGTCAGCAGCACGGCCGCCCACACGGCACCGGCCAGCGCGGCGACCAGCAGCGAGGTGGCGAGCGGATGGATCACGGAACCAGTATCGGCCGCCCACGCGGACCCCCGGCGCGCGGGCTCAGTCGTAGGTGATCGTGATCTTGTCGCTGGCCGGTAGGGACTGGCAGGCCAGGATGTAGCCGTCGGCCAGGTCCCGGGCGTCCAGGACCTCGTTGTTGACCATGGTGACGTCGCCGTCCAGCTTCAGGCAGGCGCACGCGCTGCATCGGCCTTCCTCGCAGGAGGACGGCACCGGCAGGCCGGCGTCGCGTAACGCGTCGAGCAGGCGGGTGGTGACTGGCCAGGGCACGGTGTGCCGGGTGCCGTCCAGTTCCACCTCGATCACCGCTGATCTCGTTGCCGGTGCGATCGGTGCGGCCTTCAGTTTCAGGAACGGGTTCTTCACCAGGGACAGGAACCGCTCGACGTGGGTCCGTGCCCTCGGCCACGCCAGTTCGTCCAGGGCCGCCATCGCCGCGTCCATGAACGGCGCCGGGCCGCACACGAACGCCTCGTACCCGGTGAACGGCCGCGCCAACTCGCGCAGTGCCGGTACCGTCGGCAGGCCTTGCACGCTCTCCAGCCAATGGATCACCGTCAGGCGTTCCGGTTGTGCCGCAACGAGTTCGGCCAGTTCGGCGCGGAAGATCACGGACCGTTCGTCCCGGTTCGCATACACAAGCACGACCCGCCCGGACCCGGCGGCAAGGGCCGACTTGACGATCGACATCACCGGTGTGATCCCGCTGCCGGCCGCGAAACACAGGAAGTCCTCGTCCAGCGACTTCGGGCTGAACACCCCACCCGGCGGCAACACGTCCAACGCCATCCCGGCGACCACGTTGGCGTGGATCCAGTTCGACGCGTAGCCGTCCGGCGTGCGTTTCACCGTCACCTTGAGTGTCGTCGGCTCGCCGCACAGGGGGGAGCTGGACAGCGAGTAGCACCGGGCGACCGAGCCGCGTTCGTCGCTGGGTATGCGCAGGGTGAGGAACTGGCCCGGTCGGTAACGGAACCGCTCGACCTGCTCCCCGGACAGCGCGAACACCAGTGACCGAGCGTCGTCCGTCTCCACGACGACCTCGGCCACCCGGAGCTGGTGGTAGTTCAGCTCAGGCATCCGGCCCCCGAACCGGCACGTCGACCACCCCGTTCCGCACCGCGGTGTCTATGCTCTTGCGCAGAGTGTGACAGCCCTCGATCAGCGCGGTCCCGTTCTCGGTTGCCGTCGCGGCGAACTCGGCACAGGATGAGACAGCCGCCCGAGTCCACTGGATGCTGGTGTGCGCGGGGCTGTTCTTCTTCACCAGCACTGTCGCCGCGCACGTGTCGCAGCGGACCGGGCGCAGGCCGCCGGTCAGGTACCACTGGCGTTCGGCGTCCGTCATCTGGTCACGCTTCTGCGGGCGCCGACCGCCGCGCCAGGTTCTCCGACACCTCGCGCTGCCACGCCTCGTTGGCCCGCGTGGTGTCCACTTCGAACTCGAACCGGCCGGTCATGTCCTCGTGCACCTTGTCCGCGTCCACGTAGAACTGCTCGTACCAGCGGCGCAACTGATACACCGGGCCGTCCTCTGCACACAGCAGCGGGTTGTCGATCCGGGTCTTGTGCCGCCAGATCTCCACGTCCTGCAGGAATCCGACACCTATTCCCTTGGCGAACTTGCCTGCGATCCGGTCCGCGTGCTCATCGCTCACACCGGGCAGTTTCTTCACGATCGCGCCCCACTGGAGTACGAACGAATTCGCGGTCACCGGGTAATGGCAGTTGATCAGCACCGTCTCGATCTGGACGCCCTTGTAGTCGTTCCACAGGTAGTTGATCATGTAGGACGGGCCGTAATATGAAGCCTCCGACCGCAACGAGTTCTCGTCACCGCCGTAGTTCGACGCGGCCCCGACGTCCGGCCGGCCACGGGAGTTCAGGTACTGCGTCGCGATGTGGCCCTCGAACACGTTCTTGAAATACGTGGGAAACGCGAAGTGGATGTAGAAGAAATGCGCCATGTCGACCACGTTGTCGATGATCTCGCGGCAGTTGGCGCCCTCGATCCGCACCGAGTCCCACGTCCAGTTGCTCCACTCGCCGTTGAACGCGCCCTCGATCCGTGGAATCGCCAGGTGGTTCGGTGGTGGATTGCCCTCTGGGTCGTGCCACACGAACAACTGTTTGTTCTGCTCCAGCGTCAGCCACGAACGGGTCCGGGCACGCGGCGGAACCCGCTTGGCGTAAGGGATGTCGACGCACCGGCCATCGCCGCCCCACCGCCAGTCGTGGAACGGGCACGCGATCGCGTCGCCCTTTATTGTGCCCATGGTCAGGTCGCCGCCCATGTGCCGGCAGTAGCCGTCCAGCACGTTGAGCGTTCCGTCGCCGGCCGCGAACACCACCAGTTTCGTGCCGAACGCCTCTACCGCATGCGGTTTGCCGTCCCGGAAGCGTTCGGCGAGGCCTAGGCAGTGCCAGCCGCGGGCGAACCGGGTCGGTGGCGTGCCGACGTCGATGGTCCGGACTTCGTCCGTCATGGGTTGCCTCCCGCGATGTCCAGTGCGGCGATGTAGCCGAACGTCATGGCCGGCCCGATCGTCGCGCCCGCGCCGGCATACGTGTGTCCCATCACGGCGGCGCTGGTGTTGCCGGCCGCGTACAGGCCGGGGATCACGCCGCCGTCGGTGCGCAGCACCCGCGCCCGGGCGTCCGTCCGCAGGCCGCCCTTGGTGCCGAGGTCGCCGGGCACCAGCTTCACGGCGTAGAACGGCGGGTGGGCCAGCGCCGCGAGCGACGGGTTCGGGCGGTTGCGCGGATCGCCGTAGTAGTGATCGTACACCGAGTCGCCACGATGGAAGTCCTCGTCGGTTCCGGTGCGGGCGAACGAGTTGAAACGCTCCACTGTGGACTCCAATGAGCCCGGCGGCAGGTCGGTCCGCTCGGCGAGTTCGGCCAGCGTGTCGCCCCGCACCACGGCGCCCGCCTTGTACCAGCGGCCGGGAAACGGGCGGCGCGGCCGAAGACCCGCGAACACGTAGCGGTCGCGGTAGCGCTGGTCGGCGATCAGCCAGGTCGGCAGGTGCACGGCCGGCCCTTCGCCGTCGCCGTACATGGCGTGCACCGCGTCGACGTACGGCGCGGCCTCGTTGACGAACCGCTCGCCCTTGCCGTTCACCATCAGACAGCCCGGCAGAGTGCGCTCGGAAAGGCAGAAATACGGGCCGCCGGTCAGCGGAATGGACGGTCCCCACCACGCGTCGTCCATCAGATCCAGTGCGGCGTCCAGCTTCTGGCCGGCCAGGATGGCGTCACCGGTGTTCTCCTTGGCGCCGACCGTCCACTGTGTACCGATCGGTTCCCGCTGGTACTGCTTGCGAAGCTGCTCGTTGTGCTCGAACCCGCCGGCCGCCAGCACGACACCCAGCCGTGCCCGCACCGGCACATCCGTCTCGTCCCGGCGCACCAGCACACCGGTCACCGCGCCGTCCTCGGTCAGCAGGTCGACGAGGGGGGTGTTCAGCCACACCGGCACGTCGGCCCGCAACAGGCCGGCCCGTAGGCCCGCCATCAGCGCCTGGCCCATGGTCAGCAGTTTCTGGCCGCGAAGCTGACCAATCAGCCAGCGGAGACCCACAAGTCCGGCGGACAGCATCCCGCGAGGGTGCCGGGCGATCAGGTTCAGCCAGCGGTAATGGGCGGCCGTGATCGGCACGCCGATCGGCGCCGCGAGATACGGCGGGTTGAGATTGGCCAGTTCGGCGCCGAGCACCCGGCCGTCCAGCGGTCGGGGTTCGATCGTGCGCCCCCGTGCCTGGCCGCCGACGGCTTCCGGGTAGTAGTCCGAGTAGCCGGGCACCCAGCGGAAGTCCAGTGGCGTGGCCGTTCGGACCATGGCGACCATGTCCGGGCCGTGTGCGAGCAGTGCGCGCAGGCGCTCCGGTTCGACCGCGTCACCGACGATGTGGGCCAGGTAGGCGGCGGCACGCGCGGGCGTGTCCGGCACGCCGGCCCGGACGAGCACGTCGTTGTTCGGCACCCACACACCGCCGCCGGACCGCGCCGTCGAGCCGCCGAACCGGGTCGCCTTCTCCACCACGACGACCCGCAGCCCGTGCCGGCTCGCGGTGAGTGCCGCGGTCATCCCGGCCGCGCCACTGCCCACCACGATCACGTCGAACTCGTCGCTGGTCATCGCACCTCCTGCCGACTCAGACTGGAACAGGTTATAGTTTTTCGCAGAGAAGCGCTATCGTGGCCGGGTGGCCGACCCGGATGCGGACGAGTTCGACGTTGTGGTGGTTGGGTTCGGCGCCGCGGGAGCGTGCGCCGCGATCGAGGCCGCCCGCGCCGGGGCACGAGTGCTGATCTGTGACCGGTTTCAGGGCGGCGGTGCGAGCGCGCTGTCCGGCGGTGTCGTCTACGCGGGCGGCGGCACCGGACCGCAGCGTTCGGCCGGCGTCACCGACACCGAGGACGCCATGTTCGCGTACCTGCGCGAGGAGGTCGGCGACGCGGTGTCCCCGGCCCTGCTGCGCCGGTTCTGCGACGAGAGCACAGGCATGATCGACTGGCTGGCCGACCTCGGCGTGCCCTTCGAGGGCAGCCTGTGCCCGTACAAGACGTCCTACCCGAGCAACCGGCACTACCTGTACTACTCGGGCAGCGAGGCATCCGGCGGTTTCCGCGACACCGCACCACCCGCACCGCGCGGCCACCGCGTGCACGGTCGTGGCAGCTCCGGCAAGGTCCTGTTCCACCACCTGGCCGACGCTGTCGCGAAGGCCGGCGTTCTAGTCCGCACCCAGACCGCCGTCACCGATCTGGTCACCGACGACACCGGCCGCGTGACCGGCGTCGTCACGAAGACCCTGGCCCCCGGCTGGGCGCGCACCAGGCACCGGCTGCTCAGCCGGTATGTGGCCAAACCCGGCCTGTACGTCCCGGCGATCCGCAAACTCCTGCACCGCCGGGCCGAACGCCTGGAACGCCGCCATGCGAGAACGACCCGGATCGAGGCGCGACACGGCGTGATCCTGGCGGCCGGCGGTTTCGTCGCCAACCGGGCCATGCTGCGCGAACACGCCCCGAACCACCGGTCGGGGCTGCCACTCGGCACCCCCGGCGACGACGGCAGCGGCATCCGGCTCGGTGTCACGGCGGGCGGTGCCACACGGCTGTTGGACCGGGTGTCGGCGTGGCGGTTCATCAGCCCGCCGAGTGCCATGCTCGGCGCGATTCTGGTTGACGCACAAGGCAAACGGCTCATCGACGAGTCCCGCTACGGCGCCGCCATCGGCGACGCCCTGATCGGCCGGCGCGGCTGGCTCCTTGTGGACAACGCCCTGCGTACCGACGTACGTGCGCAACTGCGCACCCAGACGGTGTGGTTCCAGCGCTGGCAGACCCGCTACCTGCTCGGCCGGGCCGCGGTTCACGGACCGACGGTGGCCGATGTGGCGGCGAAGGCCGGCATCGACCCGGTCGGGCTGGCGGCGACCCTGGCCGCGCACAACGACGCCGCCGCCGTCGGCGCGCCCGATCCGATCGGGAAGCCGGCCGAGTTCGTGCGGAGTCTGGTCAACGCCCCATATTCGCTGCTGGACATCTCGATCCGGCCCAGCATTGCCTACCCTTGCCCGATGCTGACCCTCGGCGGTCTCGTCGTGCACGAGGACACCGGTCAGGTGCGCCGGCCGGACGGCTCGACCGTGGACGGGCTCTACGCGGCCGGCCGCACCGCCGTCGGTGTCTGCTCGAACTCCTATGTCAGCGGCCTTTCGCTGGCCGACTGCGTCTTCTCCGGTCGCCGGGCCGGCCGGCACGCCGGAACGGCCGTCGCCATCACGGCGCTTGATCAGGAAGGTGGTTCCCGTGCTGAGCACTGAGGACCGGACGGCTGTCGCGGACGCGCTGCGCACCGCGGAGCAGGACCGCAAGCCGATCGACCCGCTGATCGAGACGTTCCCCGGCATCGACGCGGTGGACGCCTACGAGATCCAGCTGATCAACATCCGCAGGCGCCTTGCCGTCGACGGGATCGACGTGCTCGGCCACAAGGTCGGGCTGTCGTCGGCGGTGATGCAGCAGATGATGGGCGTCGACGAGCCCGACTACGGCCACCTGCTCACCGACATGCGGATCGACGACGGCGGTTCGGTCGCCGCGGACCGTTTCTGCTACCCGAGGGTCGAGGTGGAGGTCGGGTTCCTGCTCGGCGCCGACCTGCCCGGCGCCGGTTGCACCGAGGACGATGTGCTTGCCGGCACCGAGGCGTTCGTCCCGTCCATCGAGCTGGTGGACAGCCGGATCGTGGACTGGCGGATCGGTCTGCCGGACACGGTGGCGGACAACGCGTCCGCGGCCGGTTTCGTGCTCGGCGCGCAGCGCGTCGAGCCCGGTGATCTTGACCCGCGCACGATCGACGTGACGTTGCGGCGCAACGGCGAAACGGTCGCCACGGGTCGGTCCGACGCCGTGCTGGGCAATCCGGTGATCGCGGTGGCGTGGCTGGCCCGCAAGGTCGCGAGTTTCGGCGTGCGGCTGCGGGCGGGTCAGGTGGTGCTGCCCGGTTCCTGCGTGCGTGCGATCGACGCCAACGCCGGTGACGTGTTCGACGCGGAGTGCGTCGGCCTCGGCACGGTTTCGTTGTCCTTCCACGGGAGCGGCACATGACGAAGGCGAAGGCGGCGATCGTCGGCTCCGGCAACATCGGCACCGACCTGCTCTACAAACTGCTCCGGTCGGAAGTGATCGAGGCACGTTGGATGGTCGGCATCGACCCGGCGAGCGAGGGCCTGGCGCGGGCGGCCCGACTCGGCATTCACACCACGACCGGCGGTGTCGACGATCTGCTCGCCGGGGACGAACTGCCGGACCTGGTGTTCGAGGCGACATCGGCGGCCGTGCACCGCGCGAACGCGCCGCGCTACCGGAGTCGGGGCATCCGGGTCGTCGACCTGACGCCGGCCGCGCTCGGGCCGTACGTGGTGCCGCCAGTCAACCTGACCGAGCACCTCGACGCACCGAACGTCAACCTGATCACGTGCGGCGGGCAGGCCACGATTCCCATGGTGCACGCGGTGTCCCGGGTGGTGCCGGTGTCGTACGCGGAGATCGTGGCGTCCGTGGCTTCGGTCTCCGCCGGCCCGGGGACCAGGGCGAACATCGACGAGTTCACCAGGACCACGGGTCGCGGCATCGAGGTGATCGGCGGCGCGCTGCGCGGCAAGGCGATCATCATCCTGAACCCGGCCGAACCGCCGATGATCATGCGGGACACCATTTTCTGCGCGATCCCGCCGGACGCCGACACGGCCGCGATCACCGACTCGATCATCCGGATGGCCGCCGAGATAGCCGAGTACGTCCCCGGCTACCGGCTGCTCGCCGAGCCACAGTTCGACCGGCCGTCCGTCGCGACCGGTGGCCTGGCAAGGGTTTCCGTGTTCGTGGAGGTCGAGGGCGCAGGCGATTTCCTGCCGTCCTATGCCGGCAACCTTGACATCATGACGGCGGCCGCGACCAGGGTCGGCGAGCGCATCGCGTCGGCCGTGCTGTCCGCCGCCCGCTGAACCGAAGGGGAAGTCGTGCTGCCCAACAGGTTTTCCGACGAACTGGACCTGCGGATCACCGACACGTCGCTACGGGACGGCTCACACCACAAACGCCACCAGTTCACCGCCGACGAGGTACGGGCGATCGTCGGCGCGCTGGACTCCGCCGGCGTGCCGGTGATCGAGGTGACACACGGCGACGGGCTCGGCGGGTCGTCGTTCAACTACGGCTTCAGTCGCACGCCCGAGCAGGAGCTCATCGCGGTCGCGGCGGCCACCGCCCGTACCGCGAAGATCGCGGTGCTGATGCTGCCCGGCGTCGGCGTAAAGGACGATATCGTTGTGGCGCAAGGCAACGGCGCGTCGATCTGCCGAATCGCGACGCACTGCACCGAAGCGGACGTGTCCGTGCAGCACTTCGGCCTGGCAAGGGACCGTGGCCTGGAAACGGTCGGTTTCCTCATGATGGCGCACTCCCAGCCACCCGAGGCTCTTGCGAAGCAGGCACGGATCATGGCCGACGCCGGTTGCCAGTGTGTGTACGTCGTGGACTCGGCGGGCGCACTGGTACTGGAACAGGTTTCGGATCGAGTGGCGGCGCTGGTGGCCGAACTGGGCGGTGACGCGCAGGTGGGCTTCCACGGCCACGAGAACCTGGACCTGGCCGTGGCCAACTCGGTGGCCGCGGCACGGGCCGGCGCGGTACAGATCGACGGCAGCGTACGGCGGTTCGGGGCCGGCGCCGGGAACACACCGGTGGAGGCGTTCGTCGGGGTGTGCGACAAACTCGGCTACCAGACCGGAATCGACTTCTTCGCCATCGTCGACGCGGCTGAGGACGTCGTGGCGCCCGCGATGCCGGAGGAGTGCCGGCTGGACCGGATGGCGCTGATGATGGGCTATGCCGGGGTCTACTCCAGCTTCCTCAAGCACGCGTACGCCCAGGCCGAGCGCTACGGCGTGTCCGGCGCCCAGATCCTGCTGCGGGCCGGTGCACGCAAGTTGGTTGGCGGCCAGGAAGACCAGTTGATCGACATCGCACTCGAACTGCGCGCAGAGGCCTGACAAGAACGAGAACGTGTTCTAGTATCGTGCCATGAGTACAGCCGAACGGGTGCTCGACGGTGTGCGCGACCTGCTGCCGGTGCTGCGCGAGCGCGCCCAGGAGACCGAGGACGCACGTCGGATTCCGGACGCGTCGATGAAGTCACTGCAGGAGACCGGGTTCTTCAAACTGTTGCAGCCCGCCCGCCACGGCGGGATCGAGGCCGATCCGGTCGCGTTCTACACCGCC
>DATBCR010000776.1:0-2104 GCA_036270375.1 Pseudonocardiaceae bacterium
GGTCAACGTCCCACGGATGGTTCGTCGCGGCCAGCACGACGACGCCGTCGCCGCCCTGGTTCACACTGTCCAGTTCGGACAGTAGCTGGTTCAGCGCGCCACGGTGGCCGGCCCTCGGCTTGCCGCGTTTGTTGGTGTGGCCCAGCGCGTCCACCTCGTCCAGGAACACGACGCACGGCGCCGCACGGCGGGCCTCCGCGAACACCTCGCGCAGGTTCCGGTCCGCCGAGCCGACCCACATGTCCAGGGCGTCGGCCAGGGTCAGCGCGAGGAACCGGGCGCCGAGTTCACCGGCTACGGCCCGCCCGAGGTACGTCTTGCCGCAGCCAGGCGGCCCGTAGAGCAGCAGGCCGCCGCGCGGGTTCTTGCCGTACATCCTGCGCAGGTCGGGATTGCGCATCGGCGCGAGGAAGGCGGCGTTGAGCCGTTGCTTGACCTCGGTCATGCCGCCGACGTCGGACAGCCGGACCTGCGCGGGCTCGGTGTCGTAGAGGATCGGCGGGCCGATCGGCGCGGTGCCGGTGTCGATGAACGGCTGTTCCACGCCGGCGAACTGGTACTCGGCGGCGATCCAGTTGAAGCTGTGGCGCTCGGTCGGCTCGTCGCCGGCCTGCCGTTCCCTCGGGGTCGCGGGCACCGGCGGCGGGGTCCGGCCCTGCTGCCGGTTGCGTGGCCGCTGTTCGACCGGTTCGGTGCGTTCCGTCCGGTTGGCCATCGCGCGGGCCATCAGCCCGCGTGCCTCGGCCGAGTTCGGCACCCGCTGCAGAGCCGACGCGACGTGCGAGATCGCCTCCTCGGTCAGTCCCGAGTCCAGCAGCAGTTGCGCGAGGTGCAGCCGCAGCGGCACGTCGTCCTGGTTGGCCGCCACCGCCGCGCGCAGGCTGCGCAGCAGCGGGGTGTCCTCACCCACCGAACCTCCCCGTCACCGGTCCCCCTCCTTCGCCGTGGGCAGCCGAGCCCGACCGTAGGTTACGTCCCCGACCCATACGGTCGGCCACAACCTGTCGACCGTTACCCGCCGGAGATCGACATCGGATCCGGTCACACACGGCTGACCAGTGCGGACTCTCAGTTCAACGGCACTCCGGTCCACAACACGGCCCGCCAGCCGGTCGGCGTGCCGGCGTCCTCGTCCAGCACGATCCGGCCGGTGTTGGGCAGCAGCGGCAGGTTGTCGATCACCTGGAGGTTCGCGGCCAAGCTTGGCGCGCCCAGCCGCAGCAGCGCGCCGTGGCTGACCACGACGAGCACGCCGTGCGAATGCCGCTCGCGGATGCCCTTGACGGCGGTGGTGAATCGGTCGACGGCCTCGCGGGCGCTCTCGCCGCCGGGCATGGCGCGGTCGAGGTCGCCCTCCGACCATGCCTTGGCGACCCCCATGAAGATGCGCATCGAGGCCTCGTCCTCAGTGCCCTCCAGGTCGCCCATGAACACCTCGTGCAAGCCGGGCACGACGTCCACCGGCAGGCCGTGTCGGTCGGCGACCGGCTGCGCGGTCTGCTTGGCGCGGATCGCGGTGCTCGCGTAGACACCGGCCACGGGTTCGACGGCAAGGGTTTCGGCCAGCTCGGCGGCCTGCCGGCGACCGAGGTCGTTCAGCGGCGGGCCGGGCGGCAGGGAGTCGAGGACCAGTCGGAGATTCGCGTCGGTTTCCGCGTGCCGTGCCAGGACGAGCCGTAAGCCGGTCACGCGCCCTTCCCCTCGCGCACCTCGGCCACCCAGCGGTCGGCGGCCAGGAAGTCCTCGTCCGTGGTGCCCTGGGCGGGGCTGGTGGCCAGGCCGTCGGCGCGCGGGTAGGAGCCGAGGAACCGGACCGACGTGCAGCGTCGGCGCAGTGCGGCCAGCGCGTTGCCGAGCCGGGCCTCCGCGATATGGCCGTCGACGTCGAAGAAGAACCGGTACTCGCCAAGGCGGCCCTTGGTCGGGCGGGACTCGATCCGGGTCAGGTTGATGCCGCGCTCGGCCAGCTCGACCAGCAGGTCGGCCAGCGCGCCGGTGCGGTCGGCGGTGATCGCGACGAGCGACGTGCGGTCCGCGCCGGTCGGGGCCGGCAGTTCACCGGGGCGGCGCAGCAGCAGGAAGCGGGTGGCCGCGTCCGCCACGT
>DATBCR010000777.1:0-5685 GCA_036270375.1 Pseudonocardiaceae bacterium
CAGCGTCAGCGACAGGTGCTCCAGCCCGTGGATGCCCTGCATCCACACGCCCATCGTGGCCCACTTCCGCGCCGTGGTCCCCCGGAACCGGCGGGTCAGCACCATCGCGGCGGCCAGCCCGGCCAGGAAGATGAAATTGCCGACCAGGTGCAGGGTCTCCATCCCCAGCGTCGGCATCGCCTTGTTCATCTGGCCATAGCCCATGGAAAGCGCCATGCCCCATGGCGACATCCCGGACGGCGCGCTCGGATGCTTGACCCAGAAGATGACTTGGGCGATGTGCTCCCACAGGTGCGCGATCTGGCCGACCACCCCGAACAGGATCACCGTCGTGATCGCCGGGTACAGCCAGGATCGCGCCGGGCCACGGTTGAGAAACCCCAACCCGAAGACCGCGACCCACATCCCGACCGCCCACAGCGTGAGCAGGACGGCCAGCACCGTATCCAGTGTCGAGACGTGACCCACAGCTGCTCTCCCTCACCCGCCGCGACGCACCGTTACGCACGCCGCACACCCCGTGCGCCGTCGTAGATCGTAAACCGATCTCAGCCTAGGCAGGTTCCCGCAGGTGGCCCCACTTCCGTTGTGCCGTCCCACGGCCAATCGGACCTATCGGGTGGTCGGCTGGCGGGAACGGGTCCGCAGATTCCGGACACTCCGCTCGATTCCGGACTCGAACGGTTCGAACGGGTTGTCCCGCACCATGTACGTCCACGTGGCGGACGGCCGCTTGAGCCCGAGCCCGACAAGATCCACACCGTCGGACGTGATGACCGCGTCGTCGAACGACTCTATCGCGCGGGTCCGGATATTGTCCGCGACGTCCCGGGTAAACGCCGGAATGGCGACGCGGTGGAATTCGTCCAGCGGATTGTTGCGGCCGACCGCGTGCAGGTGAATCCCCTCCCGCACATCCGCCAGATAAGCGAGATGCTCGGCCCAGCACCGGTCGAGGTGAAAGAGCGTGATGAGCCGAGCCGCCTCGACGATCACCGATTCCTCGATCTCGGCCCGCAACGTGACAAGTGTTGCCGCGCAAGGGTCTTCCAGGTCCCGCAACGCCTGGTCGGTCCGCAGCACCCGATCGCGCCGCTGCCCGATCAACGCCCGCTGCTGCTCGATGACCTGATTGTACCGCCACGTGTTGGTGTGGATTTCCAACATCTGCGCCTCGGCCACCAACTGGGCGTGCTCCATGATCCGCCCGACCTCCGCTGCGGTAAGCCGACCCCGCGAGTCACCGATTTCCGGCAATTCCATGTCGGTGGCGTGCCGCACCACGAGATCGTCCTCGAGACTTGCGAAGAACACCGACCGACCCGGATCCCCCTGCCGGCCGCAACGCCCCCGCAACTGGTTGTCCAGCCGGCTGCTGACATGCCGCCCGGTGCCGATCACACACAGCCCGCCGGCCGCGATGACCCGCTCCGCGTCGTGCTGGTCGGCGCCACCGGGCCGGATGTCGATGCCACGGCCCGCGAGTTGGGTGGACACCGTCACCGCACCGAACGCGGCTGCCTCCGCGATGACCGCCGCCTCTGCCGCGTCGTTCTTGGCGTTGAGCACCGAACACGGCACCCCGACCCGCCGCAGCCGCACCGCGAGCCGTTCGGACTCCGCGACGTCCAGCGTCCCGATCAGGATCGGCTGCCCGGTCTCGTGGATCTCCAGGATGTATTCGACGATCGCGGTCCGCGCCTGCTGCCGCGTCACGTAGACCCGGTCCGGCTCGTCCTCCCGCACGCACGGCTTGTTCGGCGGGATACGGGAAACCTCGAGCTTGTAGAACGTGCGCAGCTGCCGTTCCGCCGCGACCGCGGTGCCGGTCATCCCGCACACCGTCGCGTACCGCCCGATCAGCGCCTGCACGGTCATGCTGTCCAGGATCTCGCCGGACTCGCTGACATCGAGGCCTTCCTTGGCCTCCACCGCCGCGTGCAAACCGTCCGGCCACCGCTGCAGGTGCGCGATCCGACCCCGGGACTCGTTGATCAGGTGCACCTGGCCGTCCCGCACGATGTAGTGCACGTCCCGCTGCAGCAGCGCGTGCGCGTGCAGGGCGACATTCACCTGGCTCAGCGTCGTCCCGGCGTGTTCGGCGGCATACAGGTCGACGTCCAGCGCCGCCTCGACGACGGCGATACCGGCGTCGGTCAGCGACACGGTGCGGCCGTCGGTGTCCACCTGGTAGTGCACGTCCGACTTCAGGCGCCGCACCACATCGGTGATCCGCTGCTCCGGCGCGACCGACTAGGCCGCCCCGGCCAGCACCAGCGGCACCAGCGCCTCGTCCACCAGCACGGAGTCGGCCTCGTCGATCAGCGCGACGTCGCTCTCGGGGTCCAGCAGCTCGTCCACGGACGTGCGCAGGCGGTCCCGTAGCTGGTCGAACCCGATCTCGCTGACCGACCCGTAGGTGACCTGCGCGCCGTAGGCCGCCCGGCGTTCGTCCCACGTCGAGGTGGCACCGATCCAGCCGACGGACACGCCGAGCAGCTCGTACAGCGGCCCCATCCACTCCGCGTCCCGCCGCGCGAGGTAGTCGTTCACCGAGATGACCTGCACCGACCGGCCACGCAGCGCGAAACCGGCGGCCGCGATGGCACCGGACAGCGTCTTGCCCTCACCGGTGGCCATCTCGACGACGTCACCGGCCAGCATCCGGGCCGCACCGGACAGCTGCACGTCGAACGGCCGCAGGTCGATCGCCCGCCGGGACGCCTCCCGTGCCATGGCCAGGAACAGCGCGAGCTTGTCGTTGCCCGCCAACGGATCGCCGTCGGCGCTCAGCTCCGCGACGGCCGCGGTCAGCTCCGCGTCGGCCAGCGCGCGCAGCCGGGACTCGTGGCCGCCCGCGTCCGCCGCCAGCCGCGCCGCGCGGTTGAGGTTCCGCGCGGCCGAACGATCCATCAGGCCCCAGAAGGCCCTGCCGAACCGACCCATCGTCTGATCCCTCGGTAGCGGTCGCGTGGTCCCGTGCTGCGTGGTCCTGTTCCGTCAGAGCGGGTCCGCCGCTGTCCCGCACCAATCAGCTTACATCGGCATGATCATCGGACGATTGCCGTCGCCACGGCACGGGCGGGTGTAACCCGAGCACGTATCCGTGGGTGGGATTCCTACCCCGCACCCACGAGGAGTCGACGTGCCTTCTGTTTCCCGCAGACATGTCCTGTTCACCGCCGCCGGGACCGCCGCGCTCCTGGCCACCGGCGCGTGGCCGGCCGCGGCCGGCGTGACATCGGCCGCGAACACCGCGGACCTTGACGACCCGACCGTGGTCGTGGAGTGGAACCGTGCGCTGCTGCGGATCGTCCGCACGCCCGGCGCCCAGCCCGCCACCGTGCATCCCACCCGCAGTTTCGCCATGCTGCACGGCGCCATCCACGACGCCGTCGTCAGCACCACCCACTCGCACCACGGCCGGCAACGCACCGCACCGATCGCGGCAGCGGCAGCGGCCGGGCACGACGTGCTCGTCGCGCTCTACCCGAGCATGACGGCCGCACTCGACCAGCAGCTGGCCACCGACCTGGCCATGGTGATCGACGCCGACGCCCGTGACGCCGGCATCCGCGCCGGCCAGCGCGCCGCGCAACGGATGCTGCGGCAGCGCGCCGACGACGGCTCGTCGGCCACTCCCCCGGCGATCACCCCCGGCACCCTGCCCGGCCAGTACCGGCCCGACCCGCCGAACTTCCCGACCCCGGTGTTCACGCACTGGGCGGCCGTCACACCGTTCGTGCTCGACGACGCCGACCAGTTCCGCCCCCGGCCGTACCCGGCGCTCAATGGCGCCGAGTACGCGAACGCGATCAACGAGGTCAAAAGCCTTGGCCGCAACACCAGCACGACCCGCACCGAGGACCAGACCGTCCATGGCCGTTTCTGGGCCGCGCCAATCTGGAACTACTGGAACGAGATCACCCAGAACGTGGTGCTGGCCAGGCACAGCGGCCTGGCCACGGCGGCCCGCGTGTTCGCGCAGCTCAACCTGACGTTCGCGGACTCGGTGATCGCCTTCTACGACGCCAAGTACCACTTCCGCGTCTGGCGCCCGGTCACCGCGATCCGCCTGGCCGACAACGACACCAACCCGGCCACCACCGGCGACCCGACCTGGGTCAGCCTCGCGAACACACCCGCCGACCCGTCCTACCCCGGCGCGCACAGCGTCATCGCCCAAGCCGGCGCGAACGTCCTGCGGCACACGTACGGCCCGCAGCAGCACCTCACGGTCACGTCCGAGGTGCTCGCCGGCACCGTGCGCACGTTCGACCGGTTCCAGGGCGCCGCCGACGAAGCCGGATTGAGCCGCATCTTCGCCGGCCTGCACACCCGCATCGACCACGAGGCCGGCCAGTTGCTCGGCGCGAACGTGGCCCGGTTCCTGCTCACCGACGGCCAAGACGACTGACTTGTACATGTGACCGGCACAACTGACCGGCATGTTTGGTCCTGGCCCGGACGGCGGGTAGAAAGTCGGACAGATGGGGGACATCTGACGGAGGCGCCGTGCTCGACAACAGTGACGAGGCGTTCGGCGAGTCACTGCGGCACACCCTCAACCGCCCGTCCGAGGCCAGGGTCTACGACTTCTACCTCGGCGGCGCGTGCAACTTCGCGGCCGACCGGGAGTTCGGGCAGGCACAGATCGCCCGGTACCCGGACATGCCGCTGATCGCACGGGAGAACCGGGCCTTCCTGCAGCGGGCGGTCCGGCACCTGGTGGCGGCGGGCGTGCGGCAGTTCGTCGACATCGGGTCCGGCCTGCCCACCGCGGGCAACGTGCACCAGGTCGCGGACGCCGCCGCACCCGGCCGGACCCGGGTCGTCTACGTAGACCACGACCCGGTCGCGCAGTCGCACTCACACCTGTTGCTGCGCAAGGAAGGCGACCCGAACCGGCACGCCGCGCTGTGGGCCGACCTCGTGGACACGGAGCAGTTGTGGACGCGGGTGCTCGGCACCGGGCTGATCGACGTCGCCGAGCCGGTCGGGCTGCTGCTTGTCGCGATGCTGCACTTCGTGCCGGACGCCCGCGAACCGGTGCGGGCCGTGCGGTGGCTGCGGGAACAGCTCGTGCCCGGATCGTTCCTGGTGATCTCGCACGCCACCGGAGAGGCGCTGCCGCCGGAGAAGTTGCGGGCGGCCGAACGCGTGCGGGCCAACTACGAGAAGCAGGCCACGAATCCGGGCGTGTTCCGGACCCGCCATGAGGTCGCCGGCATGTTCGGTGACTGGCCGCTGGTCGAACCCGGCCTGGTCTGGACCCCGCAGTGGCCGGACGTTTCGGCGCCTGGCTACCAACTGGACCCGGCGCGGGCGTTCATTCTGGCGGGCGTCGCGACGAAACCCTGACCGTACGGGCAGAATGTCGAGGTGCTGCTGTCTCAGGATGTCGCCGACCGGGTCGAGCAGGCGGATCTGGACTATCTCGTGGTACGGGTCGGGGCGATGGCCGCCGTGCCCGGCAATCCGGATGGTGCCGAGGTGCGGCGGGTCGGGCGGGGATGCGCCTTCATCGTGAAAGCCGCACCGAACCCGGTGCTCAACCACGTGACGGGACTGACGGCGTCGGACGTGGCCGCGTTGCCGGAGTTGGCCCGGTGGTACCGGGAACACGGGCTGACAGTGCGGGTGGAGGTGACGCCGTCGCAGGCCGATCCGGTGCTTTTCGCGGCG
>DATBCR010000778.1:0-6836 GCA_036270375.1 Pseudonocardiaceae bacterium
ATCCCTCGTCCACCAGCAGGTTCGCGTACTCCCTCGGCGTGCTGACGGCGTCTTCCTCGCGTAGGGGCACGCCGTCCAGTGTTTGGCGCCAGGTGGGGTTGGCGGCCAGTTCGCGGGTCAGCACGTGTGAGGGTGCGGCGAAGTTGCCGGGGACCTGCATGGCCAGCCACGCGCCGGACGGCAGCTGGCGGACCCACCTGCGCAGCAACTCGTGGTGGCCGGGCACCCACTGGAGCACCGCGTTGGTGACGACCACATCCGTGTCGGGTTCGGGCGTCCATTCGGTGACGTCGCCCACGTGGGCGTTGATGCCGCGCGCCCGCGCCGCCTCAACCATCTCCGGGGACGAGTCGAGCGCGTCCAGGGTCGCGGCCGGCCAGCGTTGGGCCAGCGTCTCGGTCAGGTTGCCGGGGCCGCAGCCCAGGTCGACGACCCGACGCGGCTCACGTGCGGCTATGCGGCCGACCAGGTCGTGGAACGGCCGGCCTCGGTGGTCTGCGAAGGTCAGGTACGCCGTCGGATCCCACATCGCTGCCTCCTCAAATAAACCGTACGTACGTACTGTATTGAGAAGACAGCCGACCCGCTACCCACCTCGGCCGTTATTCGACGCGCTTGACCTTGCGAACCTGTGCGGCGACCTGGGCGGCCAGCGAGCGCGCCGCCTTCGGATCGGTCCCGGGATCGGGCCGCACCTGCAGCACGATGCCGTCCTGGCCGGCGACCGACCGCTGCACCACCCACGCGCCGCCGCCAGGCAGGTCCCGGTGGTGTCGCGACTTGATCGACCACGTCACCCTGGCGTGCACGGCCTCCGGCACCCGGCCCGGATTGCCCAGCCGCAGCCGGCGCGGTGGCTTGTCGGTCAGCAGGACGGCGCCGTCGACGGTGTCGGCCTCCTCGGCCTCGACGACGACCAGCGCGCCGTTCTCCCAGTTGGCCTTGCTGATCAGGTGCCAGCCGACCCGCCGTGTACCGTCGCCGTCGGGCAGCCACAGGCCGAACGTGGTGGCCACCACGTGTCCGCCGTCGGTCAGTTCGGCCACGCCGAGTACCCGCTCGTCGCCGACGAGCTTGCCAACGAAGTCCGGCGGCAGGTCGCCGTCGACGAGGCGGCCGACGAGGCGACGCAGCCTGCCGGTCACTCGAACATCCCGGATGCCTGTTTCACCAAGGCCTTGTAGTACTCCTCGAACGCGACCAGGTCGCCGAACGCCGCGCGGTACTCGTCCGCGTTGGTCAGCGGGTTGAGCCGTTGTAGTCGTGACTTCATCTCGGCGATCTGGCGGCCGACAAGCTCCTTCTGCAGGCCGGCCAGGATGCCGGACACGTAGCGGGTGTCGCTCTCGTCCTTCGTCGGCATGACCTCCACCGACAGCTCGCTGACCAGTGTGCGCACCGACGTTTGGGTACAGCGTTCGGTGACGGCCTGGGTCAGCTGCGGCCCGGTGAGCCCAGACGCGGTGCCGCCGACGGCCTGGATCGCCTGGTGCACGGCGCGGTAGGCGGGGTGGGTGAACGCGTCGTCGGTCAGCGCGTCGTACACCGGGCCGGCGAGTGCGGGCAGTTGCAGCGCGGCCTTCAGCACGTCCCGTTGGGCCTGTAGGCGCTGGTCACGCGGGTCGGGCCGGCCAGGGCCGTCGGCACCGACGTCCAGCGCGGCCTGGTTCGGATCGGCCAGCGCGGCGCGGCGCGGCCGGCGGCCGACCGGCGCCTCGCCGGCCGACTCGCGGACCCGCCGCACCACCATCGACTCGTCGGCCCAGCCGACCCACCACGCCAGTTTCGTCGCGTAGCCGTCCCGGCTGGCCCGGTCCTTGATCCGCGCCACGAGCGGCACGGTGCGCTGCAGCGCGGAGACCTGGCCGTCGACAGAGTCGAGGTCGTAGTCGGTGAGCAGGCTGCGAATGGCGAACTCGAACAGCGGCGTGCGGCGGGCCACCAGGTCCCGGACCGCGACGACGCCCCTGGCCTGCCGCAGTTCGCACGGATCCATCCCGTCCGGCGCGACGGCGACGTACGTCTGGGCGGCGAACTGCTGGTCGCCCTCGAATGCCTTGAGCGCCGCCTTCCGGCCGGCCTCGTCACCGTCGAACGTGAAGATCACTTCGCCGCGGAAGGCGTCGTCGTCGAGCATCAGGCGGCGCAACACCGACATGTGGTCGTCGCCGAACGCGGTGCCGCAGGACGCGACCGCGGTCGGCACGCCGGCCGCGTGCATCGCCATCACGTCCGTGTAGCCCTCGACCACGACGGCCTGGTGGCGCTTGGCGATCTCCCGCTTAGCCATGTCCACGCCGAACAGCACCTGGGACTTCTTGAAGATCGGGCTCTCGCTCGTGTTGAGGTACTTGGCCTGGATCGCGTCGTCGTCGAACAGCCTGCGGGCGCCGAATCCGACCACCTCGCCGCCGAGATCCTTCAGCGGCCACAGCAGCCTGCGGTGGAACCGGTCGTTCGGCCTGCCCTGCCGGCCCTCCTTGCTCAACTGCGCCTTGTACAGCTCGTCGAGTTCGAACCCGCGACCGAGCAGGTGCTTGGTCAGCCGGTCCCAGCCGGCCGGGGCGAAACCGCAGCCGAACGCGAGCCAGGACGCCTCGTCGAAACCGCGCTCCGTCAGGTACTCCCGTGCCTTCGCGGCCTCAGGGGTGTGCAGCTGCTCGGTGTAGAACTCTGCCGCCGCGCGGTGTGCGTCGAACATCCGGGTGCGGGTGCCACGGTCTCGTGCGGCGCCCGGGCTGCCGCCCTCGTAGGTGAGGGGAATGCCGGACCGGTCGGCGAGGCGTTCCACCGCCTCCACGAACCCGAGGTGCTCGATCTTCATCACGAAGGCGATGACGTCGCCGCCCTCGCCGCAGCCGAAGCAGTGGAACGTGCCGTGGCTCGGGCGCACGTTGAAGGACGGTGTCTTCTCCTCGTGGAAGGGACACAGGCCCTTGAGTGCGCCGCCGCCCGCCCTGCGCAGCGACACGTAGTCGCCGACGACCACGTCCACCCGGATACGGTCGCGAACCACCGCGATGTCCGCTTCCCGGATACGTCCCGCCACGAAAGCCGAGTCTAGTTGCGGTCAGCCCCCTGGCCCGGTACCACCCTGGCCGAAGCCCTGGTTCGGGCCGGGGGCAACGAATCCGGGGCGGCCGTTGCCGTTGCCGAAGCCGTCGCCGAAGGGGATGACCGATTGGCCCGTTCGGAACGGGCGGGCGTGTTGGTCGTGGTAGGTCGCGTTGTCGACGATGGCCACGGTGCCGCCCCCGACCACGGCGCCGACGACCACGGCGGCCACCAGTTGGGTGGCACGGTTGCGGGCGAACCGGCCGAACGCCGGCCCGAACCGGCGGGTGCGGATGGTGGCACCGGCCGGCACGAATACGTAGTGGCCGGCCGGGCCCGACATGGGTGGCGCGTCGGGGTGGTGGGGTGGAGGCGGCACGTCGGTGCGGCTGGGTGGCGGCTCCGCTGCGGATGCCGCCGACGGAGCTGGCTCGGACTCCGTCGGCGGCTGGGCACCCGCCACCGGCGGTAGGGGTTCGGTCGGTCCCGGGGTCGCGCCGGCCTGGTCGGCACCCCCGCCGGGTGCGCTGCTGTGCGTGGCGCCGCCGGTCGGATCGGCGTCGGGTGTGGGCTCGTGCGGTTGTGACATCACGTCTTCCTCGGGCTACGGGGTACTGGGCGCGACTTCGAAAGCCGGCCACCATGGTCAGCATGGTCCGACCAGCTGTGCGGAAGCTGAGGCGATGCTAAGCAAAGCCCGTCAAACCGGCAGGTCAATGCCTGGCTACGCTCACCGGGTGGACACCATCCGGTCCGGCGCGGCGGGGCGTGACGACGACGTGGCGCTGGCAACGACGTTCAACACGCATCGATCGCACCTCGTCGGCGTGGCGTATCGGCTGACGTCGACGCTGGCCGATGCCGAGGACGCGGTGCAGGAGGCGTGGCTGCGGCTGGCCGGGTTGGCGCCGGCCGACCGGGCCGCGATCCGGGACCTGCGGGCGTGGCTGACCACGGTGGTCGGGCGGCTGTGCCTGGACAAGCTGCGGTCGGCCGCAGTGCAGCGGGAGCGGTATGTCGGGCCGTGGCTGCCGGAACCGCTGGTCACGGCGTTGCCCGGCCAGCCGGGTGAGGACCCGCTGGACGCAGTGGTGCGGGACGACGGTGTGCGGATGGCGGCGTTGATCGTGCTCGACCGGTTGTCGCCGGAGCAGCGGGTCGCGTTCGTGTTGCACGACGCGTTCGGGCTGCCGTTCGTGGAGATCGCGAGTGCGTTGAACTGCACGCCGGACGCGGCCCGGCAGTACGCGTCGCGGGCCCGCAAGGCGGTCGCGGACGCCGATCCGCCGTCCCGCGTCGATCTGGCCGCGCAGCAGGACGTGCTCGGTCGGTTCATCACCGCGCTGGCGGATGGGGATGTGCGCGCGGTGATGGAGTTGCTGCATCCGGATGTGGTCCTGGTCGGCGACGGGGGCGGGAAGGCCAGCACGGCGCGTCATCTGGTGGTCGGTGCGGACAAGGTGTCGCGTTTCCTGCTCGGCCTGATGCAGCGGTACGGCACCGAGCCGCTGGGCGGAGTGCGGTTCGTACTGGTCAACGGCGACGTCGGCGTTGTGCTGCCGGCACATCCCGGCGACGCCGAGCATCGGGCGTTGACCGGCCGGGTCACCACGCTCGCCGTTCGGGACGGCCGGGTGGTCGCGCTGTACGACCTGGCGAACCCGGACAAGCTCGGCCGGGTCGGGTTGTAGCCCGTTCGGCGTTAGTCCGATCGTGGACGCGTGACGCGGGCAAGGAAGTAGACCACGCCGCTTGTCCTGTGCCGCACCAGGAACAGGAACGGGCGGTCGACCCGCACCACCACCGGCTCGGCGATGTCACGGTGCAGCGCCATGGCCCGCATGACGGCAGCGGTCGCGGCGGCGCCCTCCAGTCCCTGCTCGTCGATGGTGAGCACAGCCTCGTGCCGCACGCTGGACACCGACAGCGGTTTGTCCGTGATACCACCGAAATCGGCGCGGTCGGTGAACATGGTGCGCACACCGAGGGTGTCGAGCGCGGTGGTCAGGTTCGACCGGACCCGCACCCGGAATTTCGGCAGGTACAGGACAAGCGGCAGCACCACGGGCGCGTTCAGCAGACCGGCCAGCGTGTCGGCGTCCAGCGCGGCCTCGGCCGTGCCGAGGTCGTTGGACGGCAGCAGCACAACGGCCTCGACGTCACCCGCCGCGGGCAGCACGACCACCTGCCAGCCGTCGCCGGCCGCGTAGCCGAGCCGTTTGTCGAGGCGCATCGTGGGCACCGTGATCGGCCCGGCCGGAGTGTGGAACGGGCAGGGTGCGGTGCCACGGTCCGGGAACCTGTTGCGCCACGCGGCTTTCAGGTAGAGCGCGTTGACGAGGGTGGCCGCGGTGCTGAGGGTGATGGACCCCGGGCCGAGCAGTTGTGGGATCAGGCCGCGGGTGGTCGCCGCGACATCGGTGTTGATCAGCCTCCTTGCGGTCTCCGGTTGGGTATGGAACGGCGCGGCCCGAACACTGGCATTCGGCCAACGCCCGAGTTCGGCGGTGAATCCATGGCGGATCGGGGTGTCCTCGCGGGTCCAGAAGGTGTTGGTGACAGCAAGCACTGGTGGGTCGGCAGCACCGGCGGCACCGGGTGAGCTCGCTTCGGTGAGCATGGCGCTGTGGTCGGCCAGACCGAACCCGGCTACGCCACCGTTGCCATCCGGTTGGGCGCCAACGGGTCCAGCGCTGCCGGCACCAGCAACGCCCGTGCCGGAGACACCGGGAGTGCCAGCGATCGGTTCCGCACCAACCGATCCAGCGTCACCGACGCCGACCACCGACGCTCGCCGCCCACCACGACCGCCACCAATGGCTTGGGCCCCAACCGAAGCAATGCCAGGCGGCATCTTTCTTGGCCCGACGCCGCTACCACCGGATCGGTCCGCACCGACCGATCCGGCAGCGCCATGTCGTGACGCGCTCTCGTTACCGCTGTCGCCCAGCTGATCCACACCGACCGACTGCGCAGCGCCAGCAATGGGGAGGCCAACTCCCGGCCCGCCATCGCTGCCGCTGGACCGATTCGCACCGACCGATCCGGCAACGCCATGTCGTGACGCGCTCTCGTCACCACTGCCGCCCAGCTGATCCACACCGACCGACTGCACAGCGCCAGCAATGGGCAGGGCAACTCCCGGCCCGCCATCACTGCCGCTGGACCGATTCGCACCGACTGGTCCGGCGTCAGATAGTGGTGTGGCTGGGTTGTCGCCGCTGGAGTGGGACGGGGTCGCACCGGTCCGTCCCGTGTCAGTGGCGCCTACTAGCAAGGCGATTAGTTCGTCGTGGGTGGGGCCTTGGGCGGCTGTTGCGGCTAGGCCCAGTGCGCTGGCTACCGAGAACGGGGACCAGCACGATTCGTTGGCGCCGTTGGTGGTCAGTGCTTTCTGCACGGCGAGGGTGAACGCCAGGTGGGCATGCGCCACCTCACGGTCTGGCCTCGGCGTGGGCACCTGTCAGTACCGTGGGTCGGGCAGTGACGCGACCAACGGTGGGTGCGGCTCGGGTAACGCGCCGGCTCCCGACACCGGGCCCTTCGGTAGGGGGCGCCGTGGTTCGCGTACGCCTGCTGAGCCGTCGTCGCCGGGCTGATCGTCGCCCGGGTTGCCTGGGTCTGCGGTGACCGGTTGCCGGGCTTTCGACCGACCGCGCCGGCCCGGGGGCCGTTGGGTTTCGTCTTCCGCCATGACTTGAGTGTGCCACTAGCGGTCTACGCGGGGGGTCAGTTCACCGTGGGCATAACGGTCATCGGGAATAGGCAGGTCAGCGCAGTTC
>DATBCR010000779.1:0-4248 GCA_036270375.1 Pseudonocardiaceae bacterium
GGAAGCAGGCGCTGGGCGTGAGTGAGCGAGCTCTCATCGATTACGACCGGTTGTTGCACGTGATCGGCGAGGAGTCGCAGGCGCTGGCCGATTCGATCCAGGGTGCCCGGCGTGACGCCGGGATCCCCGGCTGTCCCGGCCTGACCCTCGGCGAGACAGCCCGGCACGTCGGCAGTCTCTACCGGATGGTGTGGCGCTGGCTGCGGGACGGCCAGCGGCCGGGGGAGTGGCAGCGTGATCCGATCGAGGGACAGGAGCTGTCCGACTACGTGCGCACCGGCGTGGCCCCGCTGCTGGTCGAACTGCACGAGCACGCGCCGTCGGCCCCGGCGCCGACCTGGTGGCCGGCGGACCAGACGTACGGGTTCTGGCGGCGCCGGATGGCCCACGAGTCCACCGTGCACCGGTACGACGTCCAGGGCGCGGCCGGCCTGCCGCTGTCCGAGGTGCCCGAGGACGTGGCCCTTGACGGCATCGACGAGGTGCTGACCCTGTGGTTCGAGCACCGGCTGTCGGTGCTCGGCGTGTCCGGCACAAGGGACCAGATCGTGTCGGTCCGCGCCGGTGGCCTGGAATGGTTGGCACGGGCCGGTTCCGGCCACACCAGCACCCGCAGGCCAGGTGAGGGACCGGTCGACGCGGACGCCGGCAACGGCGAGGACGCGGCGCACGCCGTGGTGTCCGGTCCCGCGATGCAGGTGTACCTGTGGCTGTGGGGTCGCCGACCGGACCGCGCCGTCCAACTGGACGGCAACCGCGACGCCATCGCCCAGCTCTGGGCGCTGCTCCGGTTGGCGACGAGGTAATTACCCGTGTGGGGAGCGCGAATGAGTGGTGAGCGCATGTGCGGGACAGCCCGGCACCTGGCGGCGGGGCTCTGGTAGCTGCGGTCAGTGGCGGCCGGTTGCCCGGACGCGTTGGTCCCATTCGCTGATCAACGCGAAACCGTCCAGCATGCGCAGCACGCCGATGGCGACGTCGTTGACGGGGTCGTCAAGGATCTCGCTCAGCCGGGCCATCGACGTGTCGTACCCGCGTACCACGTCCGCGTTGTGCCGCAACCGATCCGCGCCGGCCAGGATGAGCGAGCATGTGTAGTCCGCGAGCGGATCGGCGGGCGGTGTGGCCGCGCGGACCAGCGCCAGGACGCTCGGGTCGAGCTGGATCACCTCGTCCGCGAACCCGCCGCCGATGGACAGGATCTCCCGTGCCGGCTTCATGATCTCGTCGGCGTAGCGCCGAAGTATCGCAAGGCGGCCGATCGCGGTACCGCGCCGCGGATCGTCCGTGAGGTCTCCGTCCATCTTCTCGCGCAGTTCGGCCATTCGGGTCAGCGCGTCGGTCATCAGCGCGAATGCCTGTCCCCACCGGGGAATGGCGTCCTCGAGCGCGCTGGCCATGTCCAGCGGCGGCCGGTCGGACGCCTGGGTCAGCCGGCTCACCAACCGGCACACGGCGCGGCGGTGGGCTGGAGAGCGCTCGTCGTCGGTGCGCAGTTCGTACCAGTTCTCGTGCTGCGTCCGCCGGATGAGCGCGACGGCCGCATCCTCGTTACTCGGGTCGGTCAGCTCGTGGGTGCGGGTGTAGACGATCGGAAGGAACAGTTCCGCGACACCCAGATCCCTTGCGCGCACGGCGAAGTCGAGTAAGTCCTGCCGGCATTCCGGTTGGCGGAGGTACCTCGGCGTGATCACCGGGACGAAGAACGCGCCCGGGTCCTCGCGCCACCGGGTCGACACGGTCAGGTCCCGTCCGGTGACGAGCGAGTACTCGTTCCGGACCAGTTCGGCCAGCCGGGCGATCCGGTGCTGTTCACACTCGTCGTCCGCCTGGGTGTAGCTGAAGAAACCCGTGACCGAACCGTTCATCGACGCAGGCTAACAGCCGTGCGCCGCCATCCGAGGCGTCAGATTTTGCGCAGCCGAACCCTGTTAATGGAGTGATCGGATCCCTTCTGCAGCACGAGATCCGCCCGCGCCCGGGTGGGCCTGATGTTCTGCACCAGGTTTGGCTCGTTGATCTCCCGCCACAGGCCGTCCGCGCGGGCGACGGCCGCGTCGTCGTCGAGGCCGGCGTAGCGGTGGAAGTACGACGCGGGGTCGGCGAACGCGGTGCCGCGCAACGTGAGGAACCGCTCCACGTACCAGCGGCGGATGTCGTCGATGTGGGCGTCCACGTAGATGGAGAAGTCGAACAGGTCCGACACGGTCAGCCGCGGGCCCGGCTGCAGCACGTTCAGGCCCTCGATGATCAGGATGTCCGGCTTCCGCACGGTCTGCACGGCGCCGGGCACGATGTCGTAGCTCAGGTGCGAGTACACCGGCGCGTGCACCTCGGGATGACCCGCCTTGACCTCGGCGACGAACCGCAGCAGCGACCTGCGGTCGTAGCTTTCCGGGAAACCCTTGCGCGCCATCAGACCCCGGCGTTCCAGCTCCGCGCCCGGCCACAGGAAACCGTCCGTGGTGATCAGGTCGACGCCGGGATGGTTCGGCCACCGGGACAGCAGCGTGCGCAGCACACGGGCGGTCGTGGACTTGCCGACCGCGACGCTGCCCGCGATGCCGATCACGAACGGCACCCGCTCGCCGCGCTCACGCAGGAACGTCGTCGTCGCCGCGTGCAGCCGCTGCCGTGCCTCGACCTGCAGGTTCACCAGCCGGGACAGCGGCAGGTAGATGTCGGCGACCTCGTCGAGCGACGTCGGCTCGCCGAGACCTCGCAGTCGATCCAGCTCAAGGTCGGTCAGCGGCAGGGGCGTGGTGGCCCGCAGCGCTCGCCACTGCTCGCGGTCCAGCTCGACATAAGGGGTCAGGTCGCGGACTCGTGCCACGGCCCTCAGTGTCGCCCGTGATCGCCGCCACACCGGCCCCGGGTCCCGACGCCCGAGTTGTTCATGCCTTCTACCAGCGCTAACGTCCCGGGTGATCATCCGACTACAGGGGGTTCCATGCGACGGGTGGCCGGGTTGCTCGCCGCGCTGCTCATGGTGGCCGTGGTGCCGGCCGCCGCGACCCCGCTCCGGCACGTGCTCTATGACGGCGGGAGTTTCTACCCGAGGGTGATCCGGCTGGCCGACGGGCGGCTGCTGGCCACCGTCACCACCAACATCCACGGCGACGGCGTCGGGGTGATCGAGGCAAGCGACAACAATGGCCGGACGTTCCACCGGGTGGCCGAGATCCGCGATCCCACCGCCGCCGACAACGCCGACATCTGCTGCGCGACGCTGTTCGAGTTGCCGTCCCTGGTCGGCGACCTGCCCGCCGGCACGGTGCTGTGGGCGGCCGGCACCGGCACCGACGCGCCGGTGGCGACCCGAACCGTCCGGCAGCGGCTGTGGGCCAGCACCGACGACGGCGACACCTGGCGCTTCGTCTCCGACATCGCGGTCGCACCGAACCGTTACGCCACTTGGGAACCGAGCCTGTCGGTGGCGCGGGACGGCCGTCTGGTCGCGTTCTACTCCGACGAGACCGACAAGGCGCACCACGACCAGAAACTCGTCCAGGTCCGCTCGTCCGACGCCGTGCACTGGACCGACTACCGGGAAACCGTGGTCAGCGACACGTTCGTGGTCCGGCCCGGCATGGCGAACGTGATCCGCCTGCCGGACCGGACGTATTTCATGACGTACGAGGTGTGCAACAACGACTTCGTGCACCTGTGCGGCGTCTACTACCGTCGGTCGACCGACGGCTGGGACTACGGCGACGCACACGATCTCGGCACCGAAGTCCGCACGGCGGACGGCAAGTACGCGCGGCACACGCCGTTTCCGGCGTGGAGCGCCGGCACCATCCTGCTGATCAGCGAAATGGTGGTGCTGGCAAACGGGAGCGTCGCGCCGGAGAACGGCAGGGCCATTCTGGCCAACGACGATCTCGGCAACGGCCCGTGGTACGAACTGCCGGCCCCGATCGCCGTCACCGGCGTACACAACAGCGGCTGCAAGAACTTCAGCCCCGCACTGCTGCCGTCACCGACAGGCCGCACGGTCCTCGAAGTCGACACCGACCTGGACGGATCGACCTGCAAGACCTACTACGCCACCGGACCGCTGAGGTAACGAGCAACCAATGGTTGCGCTCGGGTGGATCGTCCGCTAGCGTGACACGCAACCGAACGTTGCGAATGGAGATGAGCATGGAGTACGGCAGCATCGAGCGCGAGATCCACGTGGACGCCTCGCCCGAGGTGGTCTTCGAGGTAGTCAGCAGCCCCGAGCACATCTCGGAGTGGTGGACC
>DATBCR010000780.1:0-3173 GCA_036270375.1 Pseudonocardiaceae bacterium
TGGCCCTGCCGGCTGAGAAATCGCTGACGCGATGGGGACAGGTAGGCCTCGACAAGCATTCCGGCAACTTCAACAGATGTGACTTGCTCATCGACCCATCGAACGGATCGACAACCGTGGACGTTGTGTTCGAACTCGTGCTACCCAACCCGGGGAATGACGGCACTGTATCGAGCACCGAATGCGATCGGAACATACCGCATTCTGACCAGTTCGCCGTCGATATCACCGTGAAATACCAATCCGACGGAACTGGCAGCGATCTGTGCCAGATGGCCGACGCCGCGAAAGCCGCCGACGTCACCGCACTCGACAAGGGACCTCTTCCTCCCCGAACCCCCTTCATAGCCGGCTCTCTCGCGACTCATCACGCCTGCGAACTGCTCGATACCCCCGCCCTGACAACTGCCAGGGTGGTTGACGCGACGCCACCGAGTCAACTATGGAACTGGCAGTGCCGGTGGGGCGATGGCGACCGCACCGTGAATTTGCGGTTCGACCAGGGAACACCCAGCTCCGCGAATGACGGCAAGCTGATATCGCTCGATTCACGCCTGGCGTACGTGCAGGCCGACGGAGACGGCGGTGGCGGCAACTGTTTGGTCCAAATCGTGTATAGAACGCTCCCCGGAAGCGATGTGTCGGAACTGGTGCATCTAGTGCTCAATGGCACGGATTCGTCCGAGGCCTTGTGTGCGCCAGCGACACAACTGGCCCTGGACGTGGTGTCCCACCTGCGTTAGCGGGTCATAGAGATGGTGGTGCTGGCTAGGACCAGGTCGCCGGCCTCGTCCGGGTGGTACAGCACGGCCGCTTGGCCGGGGGCGACGCCGGACAGTGGCTCGGTCAGGCGGATCAGGAGTTCGTCGCCGGTCAGGGTGGCTGTTGCGGGGGCCAGGCCGCCGTGCGCACGTACCTGGACCGTGCCCGTCGTTTCCGTCAATGGCTGGCCGGATGGCCAGACCGGGCGGATGCCGACGATCTCCGTGACCGCGAGTCGCTCCGCCGCGCCGACTCGGACGTTGCCGGACACCGGTTCCAGTGCCAGTACGTATCGGGGCCGGCCGCCGGCGGCCGGGGCCTCGATGCCGAGGCCTTTTCGTTGTCCGACCGTGAAGCCGTGCACGCCCTCGTGTTCGCCGATGACCTCGCCGGTTTCGTCGTCGACGAGTGCGCCGCTTCGGACGCCGAGGTGCTTCGTCAGGAACGATCTCGTGTCGCCGTCCGGGATGAAGCAGATGTCGTGGCTGTCCGGCTTTTCCGCCAGCGCGAGGCCGCGCTCGGCCGCCTCGGCCCTTACCTGGGGCTTTGTCGAATCGCCGAGGGGGAACATCGCGTGCCGCAACTGGTCGGCGCGTAGCGACGCCAGTACGTACGACTGGTCCTTCGCCGCGTCGGCGCTGCGGCGCAGGGCGGGCACACCGTCTACAACGGACAGTCGGGCGTAGTGGCCGGTGCACACCGCGTCGAAGCCGAGGCCGATCGCACGGTCCAGCAGGGCCGCGAACTTGATCCGCTCATTGCAGCGCACGCACGGGTTCGGCGTGCGGCCGGCGGCGTACTCGGCGACGAAGTCCTCGACGACGTCCTCCGTGAAGCGCTCGGCGAAATCCCATACGTAGAACGGAATTCCGAGCACGTCGGCGGCTCGGCGGGCGTCGTGCGCGTCCTCGACCGTGCAGCAGCCCCGAGCCCCGGTACGCAGGGTGCCCGGCTTCGCGGACAGCGCCAAGTGCACGCCGACCACCTCATGCCCGCACGCCACGGCCCGTGCCGCGGCCACCGCGGAGTCGACGCCGCCGCTCATCGCAGCGAGTACCCGCATCCGCGTCACACCTCTACCTGATCGACATCGGTCACCCGGTCGACGCCCGCCACCTGGGCCGACCGCCGCATGCCGACTATCCCAGCCGCCCGCGCCCGCTCCACCACCGGCCCGATCACCTCGGCCACCCGCGCCACGTCGGCGGCCGTCGACGTGTGGCCGAGCGAAAACCGCAGCGAGCCGCGCGCCGCGACCGTCGACGCGCCCATCGCCAGCAGCACGTGGCTCGGCTGCGCGACACCGGACGTGCACGCCGAGCCGGTCGAGCACTCGATTCCGTTGGCGTCCAACAACATCAGCAGGCTGTCGCCCTCACAGCCCGGGAACGTGAAATGTACATTGCCGGGCAGCCGCGACGGCCCGTCCGCCACCGTCGAAGCACCTGGGTCACCGTTGAGCACCGCGTCCGGCACGGTGGCACGGATCACCGCGATCAGCTCGTCCCGCAGCGCCGCGACGGCCCGGTTGCGGCCGTGCAGATCCGTTGTCGCCGCACGGACAGCCGTGGCGAACGACACGATGGCCGGCACGTCCAGGGTGCCCGACCGGACGTCCCGTTCCTGCCCGCCCCCGTGCAATAACGGCGTGCACACGGCATCCCGGGCCAGCAACAACGCCCCGACACCGTATGGCCCACCGACCTTGTGCCCGGTCAACGTCAGGGCCGCCGCCCGGGAGGCCGCGAAGTTCACCGGCACCGCACCGACCGCCTGCACCGCGTCGGTGTGCAGCGGGATGCCGTGCTCGGCGCACGCCCCGGCCAGCTCGTGCACCGGATTGACCGTGCCCACCTCGTTGTTCGCCCACATCACGGTGGCGAGCGCGACCGAACCGGGGTCCTCGGCGATGGCGGCACGCACCGTGTCCTCGTGCACCCGGCCGAAATCGTCCACGTCCAGCCACGTGACCTCGGCACCGAGGTCGTCGGCCAGCCACCGCACCGCGTCCAGCACCGCGTGATGCTCGACGGACGACGCCAGCACCCTGCGCTTCGCCGGATCGGCCTGGTGCCGGGCCCAGTACATGCCCTTGACGGCCAGGTTGTCGCTCTCCGTGCCGCCGGCCGTGAAGATCACCTCGGACGGCCGCGCACCCAGCGCGTCCGCGATGTCCTCGCGTGCCTCCTCAACCGCGCGCCGGGCGCGGCGGCCGGAGGTGTGCAGAGCCGAGGCGTTGCCCACGGAGGACAACGCCGTGCTCATCGCGGCCACGGCCTCCGGCAACATGGGGGTGGTCGCGGCGTGGTCGAGATACGCCATCGGGAGTTCAGGATAGTCGCCGCGGCGGGGTGATTGAACTCTGGTGAGTACGGCGACTTCATTGGTTTGATCATCATGTCACCAGTATC
>DATBCR010000781.1:0-4308 GCA_036270375.1 Pseudonocardiaceae bacterium
CAGTGCCGCGTCCACCTGGTCGAACCTGGCCGGTTCGTTGACACCACTGGCATGCAGCACGCCGGTCACCGGCCCGAGATCAGCTGTCAACGCCGCAACTGCCGCGCGAACATCGTCGGGTCGGGTCACGTCAGCCGACCAGTAGACCACCTGTACGCCTGCCGCACGCAGGCCGGCCAGGTTGTCCCGCAGTTCCTCGTCCGTTGCTGGGTCCGCACGCCCGATGATCGCCAGTGCGGCCCCGGACCGCAGGCCGAGCGCGCGGGCGCAGGCATGGCCGATCCCCCGCCCACCGCCGCTGACCAGCACCACATCGTCGGCGGTGACCGGCGGCTCATCGGTCGGCTCGGGCAGCAGCCGTTCGACCGGTTCCCGGACGACGCCGTCCGTACCGAGGACGAGTTCCCGCCATCGTCCCGGCTCGGCATGCCATCGCGCGGCATCCGCGCATCCGGGTGGCACCCGGACCAGCGTGATGCCGATGTCCGGGTGTTCGCGGTGCAGTGTGCGCAGGAACCCGCCGAGCGCGCCATCATGAGCCAGCACGACCAGAGCCTTGGCGCGCAACGCTTTCCGTCCGGCCGCGAGCACGGCGTCGACATCCGTGGGATCGGGCAGGTACACCGATTCGGTCGGCCGCCACGGGCCTGGGTCGCCCACCGGCACCAGGCTTTCGGCGAAGCAGCCGACCCACGGGCGCACCCCGGCGACGACCGAATCGACCGCCGCGTCGGGCAGTGCGTCGATCGCGGTGATCACGTCGGTGACCGTCAGGTCGGTGCCTCCCAACGATGGCGCCTGCCGGCCGAGCCGGGTGGCGGTGTCCACCGCGAGTTGGGTGACCCGCAGCGAACTCAGGCCGAGTTCGCCGATCAGCCGAGTATCGGGCCGGATCAGCGCCGGGTCCAGTTCGACGGCCTCGGCGATGAATCCCGTGATGGCGGCGGCCGTGTCGCGGGCCACGGGTGCGGCCGGTGCGGGCGGAACGACCGGGGCCACCGTGTCCACCGAACACGGGCTGGCAAGGAATTCCGGATCACGCCACGGATCGAACGGGCGGGCCGACCGACCGGCGAACAGCGGCGCCAGGTCCTTCACCGCGGACGCCACGAACAGCGCGGCGGCCGCCTCGTGCGGTTGGTCGAGATCCAGCCGCACCACGGGGATGTCGGTCACATTGTCGACTACGCGGGCGCCGACCGCGCAGAACAGGTCCGTCGTGGCCGCCGCGTGCGCCGTGGCCGGCCAGAACAGCACCGGTGCGAGTACCTGGCGTGCCAACACGTCCCGCAGGTCGTCCCGTTCGCGGATCGGCCGTCCGGACACTGTGGACACCACGGTGCGGGCGGCGGGCCGGACCGCGACGGTGTCCAGCACCGCGCGCAGCGGAGCGACACAGTCGGCCATGGCCGGCGAGTGGAACCCGTGCGACACCGGCAGAAACGTCGCGCGGATGCCACGTGCCTCGGCCAGTTCGGCGGCCACTCGCAGCCGGTCCAGTGCACCGGACAGCACCTGGGCGAGCGGGCCGTTGTGCGCGGCGACCACCAGCCCGGTCTCCGCGCACAACGCGAGCGCGCCGGCCGGATCCGTTGCCATGGCGAGCATGCCGGTGTCCTCGGCACCCAGCTCGGCCATGATCCGGCCGCGCTCGCGGACCAGCCGTTCGCCGTCCGCCCGGGAAAGATGGCCCGCCCAGGCGAACGCGGTGATCTCGCCGAGGCTGTGCCCGACAGCGGCGGCCGGTGCCGCACCGAGCCGGTCCAGCCAGTCGACGGCGGCCAGACCGGCCCGGTAGATCGCGGGCTGAGCGGTGTCGGTGTGCCGGTCGGTGCCCGGCACGCCCTGACCGGGGAACAGCAGCGTGACCCGGCCGGCGACCTCGTTGCCCAGCCACACACCCGGCTGTGTCACGACCCGCCCACGCGGCACGTCGGCCAGCCGGTCGGCGGCGGCCGTGGCACGGGCGGCCAGCTCGTCCGGGCCGTGCGCGGTCAGTGCGACACGGACGGGACCGTCCGGGGTGAGCCGGCCGAAATGGCATGCCGCGTCATGGGTTTCGGCGTCGGACAACGTGCCGGCCCGCTCGGCGAGCCGGCGCAGGAGTGTGCGCACCTGTCCGACGTCCCGCCCGCTGACCGCGATCACCTCGATCGGTGGGGCCGGCCGACCGACCTCGATCCTCGGTACGGATCGGCGTGGATCAGCCGGATCCCGGCCGAGCACGAGATGCGTGTTGATGCCGCCGAAGCCCATCGCGCTCACCCCGGCCAGCCTGCGCCCTGCCGGCCACGGCTCCGGCGCGGCCAGTACCCGCAGGGTCTCGCCGAGCGCCGGATGTGGTGTCCGGCAACCGGTTGTCGGCGGCAGGATCCCGCCTGCCAGGCTCAGCGCGGCCTTGACGACGCCGGCCACGCCGGCCGCCGCCTTGGTGTGGCCGATGTTCGCCTTGACCGAGCCGATCGCGGCCGGTTCGCTCGCTCCGGCGCGGGCTTGGTTCAGCGCGGTCAGCTCGACCAGGTCGCCGACGGCGGTTCCGGTGCCGTGCCCCTCGTAGAGCCCGATTTCGGCGTGCCCGACACCAGCCAGTTCGCCGGCTCTGCGCAGGGCGAGCACCTGGCCGGCCACCTCGGGCCGTGTGATGCCGCCGTGCCCGTCCGACGAGATGCCCCAGCCGAGAATCTCGGCGTACCAAGGGATGCCGGCGGCGCGCGCGTCGGACGTGCGCATCAGCGCGAGCATGCCGCAGCCCTCGCCGGGGTGGAAGCCCGCCGATTCCTCGTCGTAGACCAGCATGTCCCGGGCGGCCAGCGCGCCGGTCTTGGCGAAGCCGACCAGCTCGAACGGGTCGAGGCTCAGGTCGACACCACCGGTCAGGGCGAGGTCGAGGCTACGGTCGCGCAGGGCACGGCAGCCGGTGATCACCGCGAGCAGGGACGACGCGCAGGCACCGTCCACTGTGTACCCACCGCCGTGCAGGTCGAACTGGTTGCAGATCCGGCCGGCGATGGTGTTGGCCAGTCCGCCGGCGAGCGTGGCGTCACCGATCGGTGGAAACGGTGCCAGGTAACGGCGTGCGACCCGGTCGAGGATGGCGTCCCGATCCGGCTCGGGCAGAGTAGCCGTCAGTACCCGGCGGACGTAGGGCCAGCGCAGCCGCATCGCGTGCGCCCGGCTGACGTCGCCGGTCAGGGTGTTGCCGACCACCACGCCGACCCGGTCGCGGTCGAGGCCGGCGCCGTCCGGGAAGCCGGCGTCGGCAAGGGCGCGTGCCGCTGATTCCAGGGCGAGCCAGTGCGCCGGGTCGGTGCAGCGGTACACGTCACCGGGAATCCGGAACGCGGCGCGGTCGAACCGCCAGTCCGTCAGCACCGCGGCCCGGGTGCCGTAGGTGGTGTCCGGGTTGGCCGGGTCCGGGTGCCAGTAGTCGGCGAGATCGAGGCGTTGCCTTGGCAGGCGGCGAAAAGCGCGCCGGCCACGCAGCACCGTGTCCCAGAGCTGACCGGGATCGGCCGCGTCCGGGTAGCGACAGGCCATCCCGACGATGGCGACCGGATCAGCCGTGTTCATACCGTTTCCCGGACCGGTGTCGAGATCGCCTCTCTCGGCGTCGGCACCCCGACCCGGGCGTTGTGGGCTTTGACGGCTTGGACCGTGAGCACGAGTCCGCGAAGCACGCACGTGATGGTGAGGGCGAAGAACAGCCCGAACACCACGTGCAGCGCGACGAGCACGCCGTATGCCGCCGCCGCGGTGAGGCCGAAGGCGATCTGACCGCGTGGCCGCACCGGGGTCGTGCCGGGGTCGGTGATCATGTAATTGGTGAACAGGATGAACGCGGTCCCGGACAGCGGCAGCACCGCACTGACGAGCGCGATGTCGGTGATGCCGGCCCGGATCACCGCCTGCAGCAGGAAACCGCCGACCCAGGCCAGGATCAGCGGCACGCGGCCGGTCAGCTTCGCGTTGAGCATGGTGCCCGCGATCAGCAACAGTGACGGCACCACAGCGCCCCACCAGCCGGTGACCCACTCGGTGAACTGGTACGGCGGCGCGATGCCGACCCACGGGAACAGCAGCAGCACCACGACGATGCCGGTGTTGCTCGGGTTGAGCACGTGCCGCAACCGAGTTCCCACGGGCACCCGCACGACGTACTTGCCGGCAACGCCGATGACCGCGGCCAGCGCGGTGGGCATCAGCCGATCGTTGGCGTACAAGAGCATCGCGCACGCCAGCCCGGCGATGTAGGCCGGCAGCAGGAAGTCCAGCGCCGCGCCAGGACGGCCGAGGTAGCGCGGCCGGCGG
>DATBCR010000782.1:0-2369 GCA_036270375.1 Pseudonocardiaceae bacterium
GGCATACAGGGCAAACCAGATGGCGATGTAGTGGCAGAGGGCGGCGAGGACGGTTGCCGCGTGGAAGAACTCGTGGTGGCCGAAGGTGGTGGGCCACGGGTTGGGCCAACGGGTGGCGTAGAAGATGGCGCCGATCGTGTATAGCAGTCCGCCGGCCAGCAGCAGTACGAGCGCGGCCACGCCGGCGTGGTGCAGTAGTTGGGGGAGTACGAACACGGCCACGTACCCCAGCGCGATGTAGATCGGCACGCCGAGCCAGCGCGGCGCGTGCGGCCACAGCATCTTCAGCGCCACACCAGCCAACGCCCCGCCCCACACCACCGCCAGCACGATGTAGCCCGTCGGGCGGTCCATGGCCAACAGCGCGAACGGTGTGTACGTGCCCGCGATGAACAGGAAGATCATCGAGTGGTCGAGGCGCTTCATCCACACCCTGGCGCGCGGGTTCTGCCACGTGTGCCGGTGGTACACCGCGCTCACGCCGAACAGCCCGAGCACCGTCGCCACGTACACCGACGTGGCCAGGGCCGCCAGGCCGGACACCGTCGACCCGGCCAGTGCGATCAGCGTCGCGCCGGTTGCCACGGACACGTAGAACGACCAGTAGTGCAGCCATCCCCGCATGCGTGGGCGTGCGCCGGGCTGGCCGGGCCGGGGCATGGTTGCGACACTCACGAAGGCCAGGTTACGGGATCGTTCGTTGTTCGCCGATGAACTGTGACCGAACTGCCAGAGCGTCAAAAGCCACTGCCAGAGCGTCAAAAGCCGGTCAGCCGCAGGTGTTCGACCTTCAGGCACCGGTCCATCACGACGTCCAAACCGCTGGCCGACGCGGCCTCGGCCGCCTCCTCGCTGATCACCCCGAGCTGCAGCCACAGCGCACCCGCACCAGCCGCGACCGCCTGCCCGGCCAGCCCGACCGCGTGCTCCGGGCGCCGGAAGACGTCCACGATGTCCACCCGTTCGGGGAGGTCCGCCAGGCTCGGATACGCCGTAAGGCCGAACAGCGACGTGATCCCCGGATTCACCGGAAACACCCGCAGCCCACCGCGGTGCAGGTACAGCGCGACTCCGTGGCTCGGCCGGGCCGGGTTCGGGCTGGCACCGACAACCGCCACCGATCGGGCGCCTTTCACCACCCGTTCGATGACCAGTGGGTCCTGCCACCTGTCCACGCGCCGATCGTCGCTCACCGGATCCAGTGTGCCCCAGTCACGCACCGTCCGGACGCCGCCGGGCGCGGCTCGCCGCACGATCGGCGTACGCTCTCCGGACGTGGGTCCTCGCGCCATCGTGAAGGAGATCGTCTACCGCTGCTACGAGTCGCTCCTGACTCGGCAGTTGGTGGGCGCGCAACGGCCGCGGCACGTCGGCATCATGCTGGACGGCAACCGTCGGTGGGCTCGGGAGGCCGGGTTCACTGATGTGAGTGAAGGCCACCGGGTCGGCGGACGGAAGATCGCCGACCTGCTCGGCTGGTGCCGGGAGGCCGAGGTCGAGGTGGTCACCATGTGGCTGCTGTCGACGGACAACCTGAACCGGCCGGACGTCGAACTGCTGCCGCTGCTGGAGATCATCACCGACGTCGTGGACGAGCTGGCCGAACCGGGCGCGCCGTGGCGGCTGCGCATCGTCGGCGACCTCGACGTGCTGCCGAACGAGACCGCGACCCGGCTGGCTTCGGCCGCCGCGCGCACCCGCGGCCGGCAGGGCATGGAGGTCAACGTCGCGGTCGGCTACGGCGGCCGGCAGGAGATCGCGGACGCGGTGCGCAAGCTCCTGCAGCAACACGCCGAAGCGGGTACCTCGATCGAGGAGCTCGCGGAAGTGTTAGACGTCGACCACATCGCCGAGCATTTGTATACGTCCGGTCAACCCGATCCCGATCTGGTGATCCGCACATCGGGTGAACAACGGATGTCCGGGTTTCTGCTGTGGCAGTCCGCGCACTCCGAATTCTGGTTCTGTGAAGCCTACTGGCCGGATTTCCGGCGGGTCGACTTCCTGCGCGCATTGCGCGACTACGCGATCCGCCACCGCCGATTCGGGTCCTGAGCAAGGAATGAAACGGCGGGGGCCACGAGCACCCCCGCCGTTCGACACCACCGCGAACTCAGCCGTGGTGGTGGTGTTCCAGCGTGCCCAGGATGTCCGCCGGGGTGGCGGCGATACCCGCGTAGGCACCCGCGACCAGCGCGGCAGCACCGGCACCCAGGGCGCCGCCGCCCCAGATGAACGTGTGGTAGGCCTCTGGGAAGCTCACCGAACTGTCGTCGCCGCCGCCCCACGGCGAGCCGATGCCGGGGCCGTCGTGCGGGGTGACGTGGGTGGTGGTGGCGGCGAATGCGGGGGCCGCGACCAGCGACAGG
>DATBCR010000783.1:0-3536 GCA_036270375.1 Pseudonocardiaceae bacterium
GCACTACGGCGACCTGCCGGCCAACCTGGTGATTCACAACGGTGTCGACCGCTCGGTTTTCACACCGGCACCCCGAGCATCCGTCGAGTTCCTTGCGTCCGTGCTGCGCCGCAGCGCGCTGAGCCTGGCGAGCGACGGGTCGACGGCACCGCTGCCGGCCGCCGACGCGGAACGCTCGGTGCACCGATTCCTCGCCGATCCCCGACCGTTGCTGCTGTGGGTCGGCAAGCTCACGTACATGAAGGGCTGGCCCGAGTTCCAGCGCCTTGTCGCCGAGTTGGCGCAGGATGTCCGCTTCCTTGTCGTGCTGGGCAGATCGCCCGTCTTCTACCCGGCCGACCTGGCACCGGACGCGAACGTCCTGGTTGTGCGGGACATCCCGCAGGCGGACCTGCCCACCGTGTACCGCGGTGCTGACTGGTTGCTGAGCACCTCACAGGCCGAGGGCTACGGCCTCGCCATCGCGGAGGCGGTGTGCTGCGGCGTACCGGCGCTGGTCCCGGCCGACCTGGAAGTGGTCTGGGAGTTCCTGCGGCCGGGGGCCGACGCGGTCGGATTCCGCTCCGGCGCCGACATTCGTGCCGTACTCGGCCGGCCACGCCCACTACCCAGCGCCGCGCACATCGGCGACTGGCACGTCTGTGCCGACCGGACGATCGGTGTCTTCGAGGGGCTGGCAGGTGTCTCGGTCCGGGCGGACCGATGACGGCCCCTCGACCACCGGAGTCCCGCATCGCCGTGGTCGTACCGCTGCTCGCCGCGCAGGCGCCCGAACTCGGCGACAGCCTCCGGCTGCTGCTCCGCGCGCTCGCCGCGGGTGGCCATATGGTGGTGTCCCTTGTGGACGAGTCCTACCACGGCCCGCCCTTCGATGACGGGGGTGTACGAGTCTGTCCCGGCTTCCACGATCCCGCCGATGCCGACGCCGAGAACCTGCGGTACTGGTGGCTGGTGCGGACGCTGCGCAAGCGGGTGCCGGCCGACGTGGTGTTGACCGTCGGACTCGACCGGCCCTCGGTGGTCGGCCGTGCGCTGAAATCCGTGGACCTGGCCGACCGCTGGCTGCACTGCACGGAAACGGGCTACGACGGAACCGACCCGACCCGCGTCACCGAGGTGGCGGACCGACTCGCCGAACTCGCACGTTCCGACACCTCCGAAGGGGCCATATGCGCACGGTGACCTACCGGCTGCACGACTGGGCGGTCCGGGTGGCCGCTCCGGTCGATCGGGCGTTCGAGCACTTCGACCCCTTCTACGACCGTGCCGCACGACCCTCGCCGCCCGCGTTCGACCTGACGGTGCTGAGCCCGCCGCCGCAAGGGCTTTCCGTCCGTGACCATCGGGCGTCCGAGTGGGGCGTGGTGATCGACCACGTCGACGAGAACAGGTGCCACGTCTACGCCGCGACAGCGGACGAGGCTGAGGTGTGCGCGACAGCCCGGCGGTTGATCCGCCATGTCTGGTTCGACCGCCTTGCCCGCTCCCAGGCGTTGCTGGTCCTGCATGCCTCCGCGGTCGACGACGGCAAGCGGGTCATCGCCTTCGCCGGCAACAAGTTCTCCGGCAAGACGACGATGTTGCTTGACTCGATCGCCACCCATGGCCATACCATGATCACCAATGACAACCTGATGGTCCACGGTGACCAGCGGGGACCGGTCCTGACCGCGACACCCACCTTCGTGCGGATACGGCAGGACACCGCCGAGCGGTACCACGACTTCCTGTCCGCCCGCGCCCGCGATCCGCTGAACCAACGGAACTACGCCGGATACCGGCGTGACCGCGGCTACTTCGGACCGGAGAACGCGCTGCTGCTCAGCTTCGGGGTGTTCGGCGACGCGCGGCTGCCCCTTGTGCCGCTGCACGAGCGTGAACTCCTCCTCGTCGACACGGCGTTCAGCGACGACAAACGGGTGCACATCACCGAGTCGCCGCGCACGGTACGTGCCATCCGTGACTTCTCCTCGGCCATGCTCAAGACCGCCGAGGTCGTCAAGAGCATCACCGCCGGCCGGCTGTACCCGACCGCGCCGCTGCCCGAACTCGGTGTGCCGGAACTGCTTCTCGCGCAACTGCACCAGCGCGCGCGCCTCGTCGTATACCGGCATCAGGGCGAAGTTGGTCCGCTGCTGGACTTCCTCGCGGACCGGGCGCCGGAGTCAGTCGCCGTCGGAGACGGCGAGCAGTGAGATGACATCGCACCGGACCACGTCGGTCACCGGTCGTTCCAGCACGAGCCCGGCCCGTTCGGCGAAGGCGGCCATGATGTCCGATGTCATCAGCGTGAGCATGCCCCAGTACGCCTGCCGGGCCAACTGCCCCGGCAGGTCGGCGCGGAATCGCCACCAGCCGAGATCGGGGAAGGTGTTCGCGTGATGCAGCACGATGCGCGCCACCCGCCGCAGCTCACACAGCAGGCTGAAGATCTCCCAGTGGTTGAGGTGAACCAGGGCGATGAGCTTGTCACAGCGGGGCCACAGCACCTCGGTGAACCGGCCGCCGCCCGGCCCGGCCGCTTGCAGAACCCGGAGCGTCCGCAACGCCGGCGCACTCATTCCACCGTGTCCTCATCGCCGCGGATCTCGGTCGTCGTGGCGACCCGCGACCGGCCCGTTCTGCTCCGGCGTGCGCTCGCCAGCGTTGCGCTGCAACACTATCCGAATGTGGAGGTGTGCATCGCCAACGACGGCGGAGACGTGATCGAGCCGATCGTGCGAAGCTGTGGCGTGGACGCACGGCTGATCGAACTGCCGACGTCCGTGGGCGTCCCGGCCGCGCGCAACGCGGCACTCGCCATGGCCACCGGCGAATTCGTCGCCTACCTGGACGACGACGACGTCTTTCTGCCGCGCCACCTCGACCACAGCTACCGGGAACTCACATCGACCGGTGCGGATGCCTGCGTCTCGCCGGTTTGGTGCCGCCACACCGGCGGCCTCACGCTCGATTTCCGCTATCCGCACGACCCGGAGTTCCTCCTGGTGACCAACGCACATCCGCCGATAGCGATCCTGCATCGCCTTGGCGCGGAACGGGTCCTGTTCGACGAGGAGCTGACCGTGATGGAGGACTGGGATCTCCAGCAACGGCTGCGCTACCACGACGGCATGCGGTTCGTGACCAAGCCGTCTGTGTCGGCGATCTACGACCGGACCGCGGCGCCCGCGTCCAGTATGGAGCGTCGGCCCGCCGTCACCTTCCTCGCCGACTACCGGCGGATCACCACCAAATGGCTGCCCTGGGTGGGTTCCGAGCGGGTGTTGGACTTCCAGCGACAGGTCGTCGGCTGGTACCAGCGGCAGATCAGCGACAACTCCCGCCTTGACTACGAGGAGTTCCTGGCCGAACTGTGGTGCTCGTTTCACGGGGAGAGCTGACGGGCATGGTCACACCCGCGCGCGGCGGCCACAGTCCAGAGGTGCGCCTGCTCGTGCTGACCGGGCGGCTGTGTCCGCCACCCGGTGCTCGGGACGAGGTGACCGACATCCTGGCACGGCAGCGACACGCGCCGATCAACTGGCCTTACCTGG
>DATBCR010000784.1:0-6021 GCA_036270375.1 Pseudonocardiaceae bacterium
CGTGAGGTCTACAACGTGGTGCTGCGCACCTCGGTCGTCAACACCGGCACCGCCACCGCCCCCAGTGCCGGCTTCAACCCGACGCTGGCCGCCCTGCTCGGCGGCGGCCTGAACGGCACGAGCGTCGGTGCGAACTCGCAGCTCTGCCAGGACTCCTTCACCATCGCCAACTTCGGCTTCGCGGCCCTTGACGGCGTCAGCTCTCCGGACACGTGTGGCGCGGTCACCAACGCGCTGCGGGCGTTCACCGCTGCAAGTCCTCTGTAGACAGACATCCACCGCGCGCCCGTGCCTGCCCGGACCCGTCGGTCCGGGCAGGCACCGGGGCCCCGAAGACAGTCCCGCCTTCAGGGGCTGAGCACAGAACCGGACGCGCGCGATGCTCGTCCACAACAGGAAAAGTGAGGCTGTTCCGCAATGAAAGACACGAGACTGAGACTCAAGCGCACGGGAGTGCTGCTGGGTGTGGTCGCCTCCATTGTGGGGGCGGCGCTGCTCATTCCGGCGTCGGCGTCCGCCGCGGCGCCCATCGGCAAGGACCCGGGGCACTTGGCGTTCAACCCGACCAGCGGCCCGATGGCCTCGCAGCCCACGTGGTCGACGGACACCGCGTGCAGCACCAGCTTCAACTCATCGGCGAAGCTGCAGATCGTCAAGGACAACGGCACCCTGTCGTCCGTGTCCGGCACCGTGACCGGGGTCACCTCCCCGTTCTCGGGTACCTTGCAGGGCCAGCTGTCCCAGTTCGTCGGTATCGACGCGCTCGTGGCCGGCCACACCTACGAATTCGTCGTCCAGTGCCAGACCGCGTCGCTGGCCACCGACCCGGAGCAGTCGGAGTTCCTGACGATCTCCGCTGACGGCACCACCTACACCACCAGTGCCACCCCGCCGTCGTCCGGCCCGACGACCACCACCACGACGCTGGCCGCCAACCCGACCACCGCCGGACAGGGTCAGGCCGTTTCGCTGACCGCGACCGTTGCCGCCGCGGACACCGCGGGCAACGACGCCGCCGGTTCGGTCCAGTTCTTCAACGGCACCACCTCGCTCGGCACCGCCGCCGTGTCCGGCGGGACGGCGACGACCACGGTCAGCACCCTGCCGGTGGGCGCCGACTCGATCACCGCGGTCTTCACCCCGACCAGCTCCACCGCGTTCGCCGGTTCGACGTCCGCCCCGGTCACGGTGACCATCACGGCGGCCGCCCCCGGCACCGAGACGATCAACGTCGGTATCGCCGCCGTTTCCAGCGGTAGCCTGACCCTGACCGTCAGCAACACGCCGGTTTCGATGTCGACGCCGACCAACGCCGGTACCCACCTGGACTCGACCGGCACGCTGAGCCCGGTGACCGTGTCCGACAGCCGCCTGCCCGACCAGCCCGGCTGGAACGCCACCGGTCAGGTCAGCGACTTCACCAGCGGCAGCAACGTCCTCACCGGTAACGCCCTCGGTTGGACGCCGAGTGTCACCACCCCGAACACCGCCAACGACGTCACCGCCGGTACCGCCGTCGTGTCGAACAGCCCCGGCCTGAAGACGGCGGCCGTCCTCGCCGCTGCGGCCGCACACCACGGTGGCGGCACCACGGTGCTCGGCGCGGGTCTGGATCTGCAGATTCCGTTCACCCAGGCCGCGGGCAACTACAGCGCGACGCTGACGGTGACCCTGCTCAGCCTGTAAGAGAAGCCGGTTTTCCCGCGTCACGAAAGGAAAGCCATCACGCGATCGGGGAGAAGGCGGGGGCGGTCTCGTAAGAGACTGCCCTGGTCTTCCCCCCTTCGTGGCGTCGTAAGCCCGCCCGGCCACCATGGTGGCCGGCATCGTCGTTTGAACGGGAAGGTGCCAATGTCCACACTCCGGTTGACCAGTCGCCCGCGCCGCTTCGTTCTGGCGGCCGGCATCGCCTGTCTGGTCGGCGCGGCCGCGCTCGGCGGCGCGCCCGCGTCGGCCGCGACCACGGTCGGCGGTGCGCATGCGTCGGTGCCGGCCGACAGCTTCAGCTGGGCGGTCGCACCGTCCACAGCGAACGGTCCGGACGGCAGAAGTCATTTCAGCTACACGGGTGTCCAGCCGAACACGGCGGTGCACGACTACGTCGGCATCAACAACTACAGCACCCAGCCGGTCACGTTCAACGTCTACGCCTCCGACGGTGTCACCACGTCCGCCGGTTCGATCGGCCTTGCCGCCGCGAAGGACAAGGCGGTGGACATCGGCGCGTGGATCCGGTTCGAGCACAACACCGTGACGGTCCCGGCGCGGTCCCGGCTGAACGAGCCGATCACGCTGAACGTGCCTCCCAACGCGACACCGGGTGACCACGTCGGCGGCGTGATCGCGTCCGTCACCGAGGCGGCGATCGGCGGGAAGGTGACGAGGGACGACCGGGTCGGCGTCGCGGTGTACCTGCGGGTGGCCGGTCCGCTGCACCCGGCGCTGAGTGTGGAATCCGTTACCACCAACGGTTATCACGGCACGTTCAACCCGTTCACCGGCGGTAGCACTTCGGTTTCCTACACGGTGCACAACACCGGCAACGTGCGGCTCGCCGGCAACCAGACGGTGACGGTGACCGGTCCGTTCGGCATCGGCCTCGCGACCGTGCATCCGAAGGCGATCCAGGAGATCCTGCCCGGCGGTTCGGTCCGGTTCACCGCGCACCTGTCCGGAATCTTCCCGGCCGGGCCGTTGAGCCTGCACGTCGACGTCACGTCGGTGGCTGTGCCGGGCAGCCCGCACATCAGCGACCCGCTGCGGTCCGGCTCGTACACCCTTGGACTGTGGGCGGCGCCGTGGGTGCCGCTCGTCATGCTGGTCCTGCTCATCGCCGCCGCGTACGGGATCTACCGGTGGCTGCGGCGTCGTCGGCGCGACCGGGCCGGTGCGCTGGCCGCTGCCGTCGAGCGTGGCCGCAAGGAAGCCGTCGCGCAGTTGGCAAGTGTCGGCGGCCGTGAGCCGTCGTCGGAAGACACCGCGGCATCCTCCGCCGCCGACCCGGAATGAGGCCAGCCAGCATGCCGTTCGCCCTTCGACGCCGTGCCGCGGTACCCGTTCTGTTCGCTGTGCTCACGGCGCTGCTCGGCGCGGCGCCCGTGGTGCACGCGGCGAGTGGTGGCGGTGGCAGCGGCGGGGAGACGATCAGCGTCACCGTGCCCACCATCGTGACGTGTACCAGCGGCAGCGGCACCGATGTGGGCGTCAACCCGACCGTGCACCCCGGGGACACCTTGCTGTGCACGGTAACCGGGCTCGGCGTGAGCGAGAAGGTCGACGTCACGGTCGATCCGGGCGCGCGGAGCCTCAGTTCGGCTACAGCGGACGCCAACGGCAAGCTGACGTACACGTTCACCGTGCCGGCCGATCTCACGGCCGGCGCGTACACGCTGACGTTCGCGGGCGAGACGTCCAAGGCGACCGCGATGTTCTCGTTCACCGTCGCGGTCGCGGGCACTGACGGCGGCGGTGTCGCGCCGGTGACCGAGGGGACCGGCGGGCTGGCGTTCACCGGGGCATCGGTGATCGGGCCGATCAGCGGCGCGCTGGTGCTGATCGGGGCCGGGGTCGTGCTGACCGTGGGCAGCAGGCGGCGGAGGCACGGATGAGCACGGTCGACACGTCGGCACCGGAAGTGGATGCGGCGCCGGAGACCGCATCGCCCGCGCCCCGCCGCCCCCGGTCCCCGGCCCGGCAGGTGGCGTCGACGGCGCTGCTGATCCTGTCCGCGTCCCTGCTGGGTTTCGCGCTGTACATAGGTGTGATCTCGCAGCTGCACTACGACCGGGCGCAGCACGACTCGTACGCCGACTTCCGCGTCGAGCTTGCGCAGGCGACCGCGCCGGTCGGCCCGACCCGGCCGGACAATCCGCATGCGTTGCTGGCGCTGGGAACGACGGTCGCCGTACTGACGATTCCGGAGATCGACGTGCACGCCGTGGTGTTCGAGGGCACCACCGGCGCCGTGCTGCAGGACGGGCCGGGTCACCTGCGCGACACGGTGCTGCCCGGCCAGTCCGGCGTGTCGGAGATCCTGGGCCGGGCCACGTCGTACGGCGGACCGTTCGGCCGGATCTCCGAACTCAACCCCGGTGACACGTTCACAGTCACGACCGGCCAAGGTGTTTCGGACTTCCGGGTGCTGGACACACGACGCGCAGGCGATACCGAACCGCCCCCGGTCGCCGCCGGCAAGGGCCGGCTCGTGCTGGCCACCGCCGACGGAAACCCTTTCCTGCCAACGGGTGTGCTCCGCGTGGACGCCGACCTGGTGTCACAGACACAGCCGACACCGGCCAGGGTGCTGACGGCCGCCCAACTGCCGCCGGCCGAACTGCCGCTGGCCGGCGACCCGTCGGCGCTGTTCCCGCTCGTGTTGTGGGGCCAGGGTCTGCTGCTGGCGGCGGGCCTGCTCACGTGGACGCGCGGCAGGTGGGGCCGCTGGCAGGTGTGGATCGTCGGCGTGCCGGTGCTCGGTTTCTTCGGGCTCGCGGTCGCCGACCAGGTGTCCCAGCTGTTGTTCAACCTGATCTGAAACCCCGAGCCGACAAGGACATCCGCCGTGACCACACAAGCCGACGACACCGCAACCGCGCCCCGGTACCCGGACGGGGCCGCCGCTCTGGCCGGCCTTGAGGCACTGGAGATCTCCGCGTGGTTCGGCGACCACCAGGTGCTGGACCGGGTGTCCCTGCACATGGTGGCCGGCGAAGTCACGGCGCTGATCGGCCCGTCCGGCTGCGGCAAGTCGACGTTCCTGCGCATCCTCAACCGGATGCACGAGCTCATCCCGTCCGCCGGCCTCGCCGGCGAGGTGCTGCTGGACGGCACCGACGTGTACGACCCGTCCCGTCGCCTCACCGACGCCCGCAGGCAGATCGGCATGGTCTTCCAGAAACCGAACCCGTTCCCCGCGATGTCGGTGTACGACAACGTGATCGCCGGCCTGCGCCTGATCGGTCAGAAGGCCAACAGGTCCACAAAGGATGAACTGGTCGAGGAGTGCCTGACCAAGGCCGGCCTGTGGCGTGAGGTCCGCGACCGGCTGCGCCAGCCCGGCGGCGCCCTGTCCGGCGGCCAGCAGCAGCGCCTGTGCATCGCGAGGTCGCTGGCGATCCGCCCGAGGGTGCTGCTGATGGACGAACCGTGCTCGGCGCTCGACCCCACGTCGACGAGGGTGATCGAGGAGACGATCGCCGAACTGGTGGCCGAGGTGACCATCGTGATCGTCACCCACAACATGCAGCAGGCCGCCCGCGTGTCCGACCAGTGCGCGTTCTTCCTCGCCGAACAGGGCACCCCCGGCTACATCGTCGAACACGGCCCCACCGACGCCATGTTCAACAGCCCCCAGGACCCGCGCACCGCCGACTACGTCAACGGCCGCTTCGGCTAGGCTGACCGGCCAGTCGGCTTTCAGCGGAGGCACGGATGGCGCGGATCGAGTTCGAGGTGACCTCCGACGTCCCGCCGGAGCGCTTCCTCAAGGCCCTGACCGACTTCTCGCCGGCCCGCGCCGACGTGTGGCCCAACATCGACACGAAGAATCTCAAGGTGCACGAGGTCGGCACCGACTCGGCCGACGTGACAGAGGGCTCGTCCTTCGCGGGTGGTCCGGTGTGGGAGCGCAACCGCTACGACTGGTCGGAGCCCGGCACGGTCAAGGTCACCACGGTCGAGTCGAACACCTGGGGTCCCGGCAGTTCCTGGCTGTACCGAATCGACCCGGCCGACAAGGGCAGTCGCATCCGCGTCACCGTGGAACGGCACCCGATTAGCGTGAAGGGCCGTTTCATCGTGGTACTGCTGGTGTTGCTCGGGCGCCAGGTCATGCGCGGCGACCTGCGCCGCATCCTCGCGAAACTGGTCTGATGCCCGGATCGGCCGCCCGGGAACGGCCGATCCGAGCGTGGGCGCGCTACCGCATGATGTTGGCCCGTGGCCCGAGGATGAACCACACGCCGCCAACGCCCTGGCCCTTGGTCTGGCCGGGGGTGGTGTCACCGCTGAAGTAGTACAGCG
>DATBCR010000785.1:0-4772 GCA_036270375.1 Pseudonocardiaceae bacterium
AACAGATTTGTTCGCCGAGATTGCCGGGATTCTCCAGACCGTCACCGGCGAAGGCAAGGAGTGGGCGGCCCGGATTACACCGAATTCAGCACTCGAGCAGGACCTCGGCCTGGAAAGTCTGGAACTGGTCGAGGTCGGCGAGCGGCTGCGGGACCGGTACGGCGAGGAAACCGACCTGCTGTCGTACGTCGCCGAACTGGACATCGACGAACTGATCGGGCTCACGATGGCCGACCTGGTTGCCTATGTCGCCAGTAGGGTCGCCGGGTCGTGAGTCGGTATCTCGTTGTCACGCTGCCGTTGGCGGGTCACGTCTACCCGGCGCTCGGCCTGGCGCGCGAACTGGCCGCGCGCGGCCACGAGGTGGCGTGGGCCGGGTCGGAGATGATGCTGCGCCCGCTGGTCGGCCCGGACGCGAATGTCTTCCCCACCGGTTCCCGGTTGTTCCGGGAGCAGGGCGGGTCCGGGATGGCGGCGATCAAGTCGTTGTGGGCGCGGTTCATCGTGCCGTACGCGAAGTTCATCCTGCCCGGCGTCGACAGGGCGGTGCGGGCGTTCGAGCCGGACATGCTGCTGGTGGACCAGCACGCGGCGGCCGGCGCGATCGTGGCACACCGGCACGGGCTGCCGTGGGCAACACTCGCCGTCTCGGCGATGGAGCTGACGCAGCCGTACCGGTCGCTGCCGAAGGTCACCGGCTGGACCGACGAACTGCTGCGGATGCTGTGGACTAGGGCGGGCCTGCCGGCCCGCGAATTCGTCGACCCGCGCAATTCGCCGTACCTCGTGCTGGCCTACTTCACGCCGACTCTGGTGGGGCGACGGGCTTTCGACGAGCATGTCCGATTGGTCGGACCAATGCTGACGGCACGCCCCGGCGCGCCGGACTTCCCGTACGACTGGCTGGACCCGGACCGCAAGCACGTGCTGGTCACCATGGGCACGCTGGCGAAGGAACTGGCGACCGACTTCTACGGCCGGGCCATCGACGGGCTCGCACCGCTCGGCGAGAAGATCCAGACCATCATCGTCGGCCCGGCCGAAGCCCTGCCGACACCGCCGGACCACATCATGATCACGTCGTCCGTGCCGCTGCTGCAACTGATGCCGCGACTGGACGCGGTGGTCGGCCACGGCGGCATCAACACCGTCGCCGAGGCGCTGAGCAACGGCGTGCCGATGGTGATCGCGCCGATCCGGCACGACCAGCCGGTGGTCGCCGCTCAAGTCGCGGGTGCCGGCGCCGGATTGCGCGTGAAGTTCGGTCGTGTCCGGCCGGCCGAGTTGGCCGCGGCGGTCACGACAATTCTCGACGATCCGTCCTACCGGGCCGGTGCCGCGCGGGTGGCCGAGTCGTTCCGGGCGGCCGGTGGTGCGGCCGAAGCCGCACGGCAGTTGGAACGATTGCAGCAAACCGTGGCCGGCCGGAGGTCGTTCGTTGTCCAGCCGTCATCCAACGTTCTAGCCTGACGCCCAGCAGTCCACGCTGGCAATATCGCCGGCCCGACCGGCATGCGGAGACACGATGATTGAAACCAAGGGGCTGCGCAAATCCTTCCATGTCGGCAAAGGCCGAAAAGCGACCACCGTCGAAGCGGTGACCGCGGTCGACCTCAAGGTCGGCGACGGGGAGATCTTCGGATTCCTCGGCCCGAACGGTGCGGGCAAGACGACCACGCTGCGGATGCTGACGACGCTGTTGGAACCCGACGGTGGTGACGCCACCATCGCCGGCGCGGATCTGCGCAAGAAACCACACGACGTACGCCAACTCAGTGGCTATGTCGCGCAGGGCGGCAGCACCGTCGACGATGCGACCGCCCGCGAGGAACTGGTGCTGCAGGCCAGGATGTACGGCATCAGCAAGGTCGAGGCGATCACCCGCGCGGCCGCCGCGCTGGACGCGTTCCAGCTCACCGAATTCGCCGACCGCCGCTGCCGCACCTATTCCGGCGGCCAGCGCAGACGATTGGACATCGCACTCGGCGTCATCCACCGGCCCAAGGTGCTGTTCCTCGACGAGCCGACCGTCGGCCTCGACCCGCAGAGCCGCGCCCGGATGTGGGAGGAGGTGCGCCGACTGCGGCACGACGGCATGACGGTGTTCCTCACGACGCATTACCTTGACGAGGCGGACGCGCTGTGCGACCGGATCGCCATCATCGACCACGGCGAGATCGTCGCCGAGGGCACGCCGGACGACCTCAAGCGCGAGATCGCCGGTGACGTGGTGTCGGTCGGCATCAACGGCGCCGCACCGAAAGCCGCGGAACTGCTCGGTGACCGGCCCTACATCCGGAAGCTGGAAATCGAGCAGGACAAGGGACTTCGGCTCTACGTCGACGACGGCGCGACCGCGATCCCGCAGATCCTGCGCGTGCTGGACGGTTCCGACATCTCGTTCGGCGGCATGGAGCTGCACCGCCCGAGCCTCGACGACGTGTTCCTCACCAAGACCGGTCGCACCTTGCGGGAATCATGACCGGGAATGCACCCGCGCACCGTTCGCCGACCCGATCCCGCACCGCGGAGGGAAAACCGTGAAACTGCTCCGTGACACGTGGCTGATCTTCCAGCGGCAGAATCTGCTGGTGGTCCGCACGCCCATCCGGCTGGTGATCGGTTTCGCCCAGCCGATCGCCTATCTGCTGCTGTTCGCGCCGCTGTTGAAGTCGGCGATCGGCGCGTCGACCTACGCCCAGGCGTACCGGGTCTACGTACCGGGCCTGCTGGTGATCATGGTGCTGCTCGGCGGCGCCTTCACCGGTTTCAGCCTGATGGCGGATCTCGCGTCCGGCGTGATCGAGCGATCCAGGGTGACCCCGGTGAGCCGGTTCGCGCTGCTGCTCGGCCGTTCCTTGTCCGAGGTGGCGACGCTGTTGGTGCAGGCGCTGCTCATCACGCTGATGGCCATCCCGTTCGGACTGACCGTGCCGATCGGCGATCTCGCGCTGGCGTACGTGATGCTGATCCTGATGGGCGTGCTCGCGTCGTCGGTGTCGTACGCGGTGGCGCTGAAGATCCGCAGCCCAGCTGCGCTCGGCCCGATCATCAACACGGTGTCCCAGCCGCTCGCGCTGCTTTCCGGCGTGTTGCTGCCGTTGGCACTCGCGCCGGCATGGCTGCGCGCGGTCGCCAACTGGAACCCGTTCTACTGGGCCACCAACGGCACCCGCGCGCTGTTCACCGGCCACCCCGGTGACAACGCGGTGTGGCAGGGCGGCATCATCCTGATCGTGATGGCGTTCCTCGCCGTCGTGTGGGCCACCCGCCTGTTCTCGCACCGCGTGCGATAAGCCGCTGTCAGTGGGTTAGCCCGTGCGTGTCACCACGACACGCACGGGTTAATCGCCATGAGCGGGGCCGCTCAATCGGTATGGTTGTCGGATGACTGAATCGACAGCCGCCGACCCGATCGACCACGTCGTCCTGCTGTTGATGGAGAACCACTCGTTCGACCAGATGCTCGGCTGTCTCGACGCGGTCCACGACGGTCTCGACGGCGTCATCAACGCCGCCACCAGGACGAACGCCGACGGCCAAGGCGGCACGTTCTCGCCGAAGCCGACGACGGAACGGCAGATGCTGAAGGATCCGCATCACGACCATCCGAGCGTGCTTCGTCAGATCGCGGACGACAACGGCGGCTTCGTCCGCGAGTTCACCAGCGCCTTTCCGACCAGCACGGCGGACGAACGCCAGGACGTGATGGGCTATTACCCACTCGACTTCCTGCCCGCGCTGCACACCCTCGGCCGTAGTTTCACCGTGTGCGACATGTGGTTCTCGTCGCTGCCGGGGCCGACCTGGCCGAATCGGTTCTTCGCGCTGACGGGAACATCCATGGGCGAGACCGCGATGCCGGGTGGGACGGCGGCGCTGGATCCGAAATGGTATACCGAGCAGAGTCAGGACACCATTTTCGACCGCCTCGACACGGCCGGCAAGCCGTGGAAGGTCTATTTCAACGACTTTCCGTGCTCCCTGCTGCTCACCCACCAGCACAGCGCGGAAAATCTCGCCCACTACGAGAAGTTCGACAACTTCTTCAAGGACGCGGCCGGTCCCGAGGCCGAATTCCCGGCGTTCACGTTCATCGAGCCGCGCTACTTCGGCGAGGGCCAGAACGACGACCACCCGCCGCACAACACCATGAAGGCGGAGAAGCTGATCGCGGACACCTACAACGCGCTGCGGTCCAATCCGGACCTGTGGGCAACCACGCTCCTCGTTGTGGTGTACGACGAACACGGTGGTTTCTACGACCACGTGACCCCACCGCCCGCCGTCGCGCCGGACGACCGCACGGAGCAGTACGACTTCGCGCGGCTCGGCGTCCGGGTGCCGGCGTTGCTGGTCTCCCCGTGGTGCGACGCGGGTGTGCACCACGCCCAGCTCGACCACACGAGCCTGCTGAAATACCTGTGCGACAAATGGGGAATGGAGCCGCTCGGCGCACGAGCCATGGCCGCGAACAGCATTTCACCCGCGATCCGCACCACGGGTGCGGCAAGGGTCGCGGACACGCCACCGTTCATCCGGGTCCCGAACCAGGAGCTGATCCCGGCCAATGTCGCGGCCGAGCAGGATTCGACCAACGCCAACTCCAACGGCCTGCACCAGTTCGCGGACTTCCTGCTCCGCAGTGCCGACGTGCTGACCGACGACGCGGTCATCGGGCTGACCACCGAGGTCCGGGCGTGGTTCAAGCTCAAGCACGATATCGGCAAGGCATTCGTGCGATTCGGCGACCGGCTGAGCAAGGACTTCCG
>DATBCR010000786.1:0-1567 GCA_036270375.1 Pseudonocardiaceae bacterium
CGCGCGGTGATCGGCCTGCTACAAACCGGCGAATTCCAGGCGAGATCAAGGGAACTAGGCGCACACCTACACCGCAGACTCGACGAACTGGTAGGCCAAGGCGTCGCCGAGGTCCGAGGCCGAGGCCTGTGGGCCGGCCTCGACATCGCCCCCGGCGGCCCAACCGGCCGCGAAGCGTCCGTGGCTCTTGCGCGCAAAGGCGTGCTGTGCAAGGAAACCCACAACACCACGCTCCGGGTAGCACCACCCTTGGTGATCAGCAAAGCCGACCTGGACCGCGGCATCGACGCCATCGCCGAGGTCGTAGCCAGCTAAGCGGAACGCCCACGCCCCAGCCAAAGCACGACCCACCCTCGGCGGTGGTCGCCCTCGGCGGTGGTCGCAAGCCAATCGGGACTGCCGAGCCGAGGCGCGATCAGCAAGGCCAACCCGACCGCGGCGCCGACGCAATACGGCCGATCCAAGGACGATCCAAGGAACGGACCCCAAGACGGCCGGGGTGTCGCTGGGCGTCCGGCCGGGGTGCCGCTGGCCGGCGGCAGCAGCGGTGTTGCTGGCCGGCGGCATCGGCGGTTTCGCTGGCCGGCCGCGTCGGTTGCGAGCCGGGATGTCCGGTCGACAGTCTCGGCCGCTGGCAGTCTCGGCCGCCGGCCGCATCGGCTGCGAGCCGGGCGCCCGTCCAGCCAGCGGTATCGGGGCTGCATGCAGAGGCTGCTCAGCGGACTATCAGTACCGTGACCACGATCAGGCCGACGGCGACCAGCCGCGCGACCAACCGAATCTGCGGCGCGGTCAGCGCGGCTACCAAGACAAAGGCCAACGCGACATACGCCGACACTACGCAGCGAGAGGCTGCCACCGACCGGTCGCCACAGGACAGCGGTCACCCACAGGAGCACCGGCCAGGCAACCGGCACCATGACACCCAGCCGAACACCGACAAATCGGCCCGCGGACCAGCTGAGCAGCCCACCGGCCGCGAAGGCGACCACGACCACCACCAGAAGCCACCGCAGCAGGCCGAGCAGCAGCGAACTGATCGGCGCCCCAATCGCACAACCGATACCGCCCGCCGGAACACAGTGCAGCGCCACCGGCGCGGCTGGAACCAGGCGGCTGGCCACCAACGCCACACCGCCGGTCAGCGCCCCGACCACGGCCGCAACGCCCAGCCGCGCCAACAAACCCGACCGCCAGTCGGCGACCGAGCGCCCCGCTGTGGTGCGCGCCGTGGTGGTCATGCGCGGATTCTGGCAGATCGACCGATCCGTCATGGCCAGACCAGCCCAACTCGCACCAGCGCGTGCAACGCTCACCAGCCTCCGCAACGCCCGTCGACCACCAGCGTGCGTAGTCCCCGACGACGACCCGGCTCTGGCCGGCCGGTTGTTCCCCGGCCGGCCGGTTGTTCCCGAGGTCCCGGCGACCACGGCCCGCAGCTTCGGGTTGCGGCTGACCGACCACACCGACCGATCGGGCTCGACACCGCCGGCAGCCCGGACCAGTCGGCCGTCGCGCGGACCGGTCGGCTCCAAGGCCGGCACCAGGCACGCGGCAGTTCCGCCGA
>DATBCR010000787.1:0-11784 GCA_036270375.1 Pseudonocardiaceae bacterium
ATGCGTTGGTGAACACGGCTTCCGGGGCGACCTGGGTGTCCATTCATCATGGGGGTGGCGTTGGGATCGGGCGGTCCATTCATGCCGGTCAGGTGACTGTCGCCGATGGGACGGAGTTGGCTGGGATGAAGATCGAGCGGGTGCTGACGAATGATCCGGCCATGGGGGTGCTTCGTCATGTTGACGCTGGATATTCGGAGGCGGAAGCCGTTGCGGCGCAACGGGACGTGCGGATTCCGATGGCGTCGCGGTGAGTACCTTGCTGGATGAGATTGCCGATGTCGGGCGGGATGGTCGGCGCGGTGGCTACTCGCGGCACGGGTTCGATCGGGTCGAGGCTGAGTTGCGGATCTGGTTCGCCGAGCAGGCTCGGCGGCGTGGTCTTGACGTGCGGACCGATCGGAACGGCAACCTGTGGGCGTGGTGGGGTCGGCCGGGGCCTGGTGCCGTGGTTACCGGTAGTCATTTGGACTCGGTGCCCGGTGGTGGGGCGTTTGATGGGCCGCTTGGTGTCGTAGCGGCCCTGGATGCGGTGGATGTGTTGCGGGGTAAAGGGTTTCAGCCGGCTCGGCCATTGGCTGTGGTGGTGTTCTGTGAGGAGGAGGGTGGTCGGTTCGGGGTGCCTTGTCTCGGGTCGCGGCTGATGACGGGGGCGATCGATCCGGATGTGGCTCGGCGGTTGACTGATCCCGATGGTGTCACTCTTGCGGACGCCGCTCTTGTCGCTGGTATCGATCCGGTTGGGTTCGGTGCGGATTCGGTGCTCGATGACGTCGGTTGTTTCGTTGAGCTGCATGTGGAGCAGGGGCGATTGTTGGGTGCCGCGCCGATCGGGGTCGCGTCGTCGATCGTGGCGCACGGGCGATGGCGGTTCACTGTGACTGGCGAGGGTAACCACGCTGGTACGACTGAGGTCGCCGATCGGCATGACCCGATGCTGCCGGCCGCCGCCGCTGTCCTGGCGGCACGGAAGGCCATCACCGGGGCCGATGCGCGGGCCACCGTTGGGCGGCTTGTGCCCGTTCCCGGTGGGACCAATGTGATCGCGTCGTCGGTGAACTTCTGGCTGGACGCGCGGGGGCCGGACGCCAGGGCGGTGGTCGCCGACATCACGGCGGCGGTCCAGGGCGCCGCTGTCGAGGAGGGCTGCCGGGTGGCTGTGCGCGAGGAGTCCTATGGTGCCGAGGTGCGGTTCGATTCGGCGCTACGTGACCAGGTGGCGGGCATACTTGGTGGTGTGCCGTTGATTCCGACCGGGGCCGGTCACGATGCCGGGATACTGGCCGGTCGGGTGCCGACCGCGATGCTGTTCGTGCGCAATCCGACCGGGGTCAGTCATGCGCCGGCCGAGTTCGCCGAGGCGGCGGACTGCGCGGCTGGGGTGCGGGCGTTGGCCGCGGTGTTGGAGTCGTTGTGTCGGTAGGTTTCTGGTGCGAGCGGGCGTGGCTGGGCGACGGTATCGCTGAGCGCGTTCTGGTGCGGTGTGACGAGGACATCACCGAGGTGGCGGTGGGGGTTGATCCGCCGGCGGACGCGGATCGATTGCCTGGCGTCGTGTTTCCAGGCATTGCCAATGGGCATTCGCATGCGTTTCATCGGGCCTTGCGTGGGCGTACGCACGGGAACGGTGGGACGTTCTGGACTTGGCGGGACGGGATGTACGCGCTCGCTGGTCGGCTTGATCCGGACAGCTACTACCGGTTGGCGCGGTTGGTGTACGGGGAGATGGTGTTGGCCGGGTATACGGCTGTTGGGGAGTTTCACTATCTGCATCACGGGCCGGGTGGGGTTCGGTACGCCGATCCGAACGCGATGGGCGTCGCATTGATCGAAGCGGCGAAGGATGCCGGTATTCGAATCACGTTGTTGGATGTTCTTTATCTGGCTGGTGGGCTGGACGGCGGTGGGTATCGAGCGTTGGCCGGTCCACAGTTGCGGTTCGGGGATGGGGATCTTGACGGGTGGTTGGATCGGGTGGGTGGGTTGACGGAGGCCGGGCACGCTCGGGTTGGTGCCTCGTTGCATTCGGTGCGGGCGGTGCCGGTGGAGTTTCTCGGGTCGTTCGCCGGGCACGTTCGGGATCGGGCGGTGCATGTGCATCTGTCCGAGCAGGTGGCGGAGAACGAGGCCTGCCAGGCCCTTCATGGGTGCTCGCCGACGGAGTTGCTTGCTGACAACGGATTGCTCGGGCCGTGGACGACGGCCGTGCACGCTACTCATCTGTCCGATGTAGATGTTCGGTTGCTCGGGGCCGGTTCTGTGACGGCTTGTTTCTGTCCGACGACGGAGGCCGATCTGGCCGACGGTATCGGGCCGGCGCGGGAACTTGCCGATGCCGGTTGTCCGATCGGTCTTGGCAGCGACCAGCACGCTGTGATCGATGCGTTCGGGGAGGCTCGGGCGTTGGAGTACGGGGAGCGGTTGCGTTCCGGGCGGCGTGGGCGGTTCGGTCCTGGTGAGTTGGTCGCGTCGGCTACGTGGTGCGGTTACAACAGTCTCGGGTGGCTCGGGGGTGGGCGGATCGCGGTTGGGTCGCCGTGTGATCTGGTCGCTGTTCGGACCGATACCGTCCGGACGGCCGGGGTTGCGGCCGGGGAACTGGTGATGGCGGCCGGTTCGTCCGATGTGGACACTGTGGTCGTCGGGGGCCGGGTGGTGGTGCGGGCTGGGCGGCACGTGCGGCTCGGTACGGTTGGTGCGGAGTTGGCTGCTGTGATCGAGGAGTTGTGGTGAGTGTTCTGGTGACCGGGATCGGTGAGCTGACCACCAACGACGACACGTTGGGGCAGCTCACGGATGCCGCGCTGGTGCTGGACTCGGGGCTGGTCGCGTGGATCGGTCCGGCGAGCCGGGCGCCGGTCGCCGACCTGCGGGTGGATGTCGGGGGACGGGCTGTGTTGCCGGGGTGGGTGGACAGCCATACGCATCTGGTGTTCGCGGGGGACCGGACCGCCGAGTTCGGGGCGCGGATGGCTGGTGAGCCGTATCGGGCCGGCGGGATCGCGGTGACGGTGGCGGCGACGCGGGCCGCGTCGGACGAAGAGTTGGCGGCCACCCTGCGGCGGCACGTGGCGGAGGCGGCCGGCCAGGGCACGACGTGTCTCGAGACCAAGACGGGGTACGGCCTGACGGTGGCCGATGAGGTGCGGGCGGCCAAGTTGGCTGGGGAGCACGTGGACGAGGTGACGTTTCTCGGTGCCCACCTGGTGCCGGCCGGTGTCGATGCGGATGAGTACGTCGCGTTGGTGTGCGGGCCGATGTTGGATGCGGTGGCGCCGCATGTGGGGTGGGCGGACGTGTTCTGTGAGGTGGGGGCGTTCGATGTGGACCAGTCGCGGGCCGTGCTGACGGCGGCGGCGGAGCGTGGGCTCGGGTTGCGGGTGCACGGGAATCAGCTCGGGCCGGGGCCTGGTGTCGCGTTGGCGGTGGAGGTGGGAGCGGCGAGTGTGGATCACTGTACCTATGTGACGCCGGCTGATGTGGACGCGTTGGCTGGTTCGGAGACGGTGGCCACGTTGTTGCCGGCGTGTGATTTGTCGACCCGCCAGCCGCTGCCGGACGCGCGGGCGTTGTTGGATGCCGGTGTGACGGTCGCGTTGGCGTCCAACTGTAATCCGGGGTCTTCGTACACGTCGTCGATGGCCTTTTGTGTTGCTACGGCGGTGTTGCAGATGCGGATGAGTGTGGCGGAGGCGGTGCGGGCGGCTACCTGGGGCGGGGCGCGGGCGTTGCGGCGGGAGAGTGGGGACGGCGCGGTGGGGGTGTTGCGGGCGGGGAGTCGGGCGGACGTGCATGTTTTGGAGGCGCCATCGGTCACGCACCTGGCCTACCGGCCGGGAGTTCCTTTGACGCATGCGGTATGGCGGTCCGGCTTGCGAGTGCGCTGACTCAGTCGTCGTCCGTGTCGTCTCTGGCCAGGTAGGTGGCCAGGCGTTCTATCGCGTCCTCGAATTCCGGGTTCGTGTCCACGAAGACCCGCATGCGGTCGGCCAGCCACAGCAGGCTCACCTGTTCGCTGCCGCGTCGGTCGGCCAGTTCCTCTATTCCTCGATCCGTGAAGTACACCGCGCGCCGTGCCCTATTCGAATGCCGTCGTGATGATCTGGCGCTGTTCGACCTCGTGCACCTTGCTGGAGCCGGACGCCGGTGCGGACATCGGACGGCGGGACACCCGGCGCAGACGGCCGGCAAGGTCGGGCAGCTTCTCCGGGATCGCCAGCCCGAGGAACGGCCAGGCACCCTGGTTCGCCGGCTCCTCCTGGACCCACCTGACGTCGTGGGCGTTCGGGTAGCGGCTCAGTGCCTCCGCCAACCTGCGGTGTGGCAACGGGTAGTACTGCTCCAGTCGCACGATCGCGATGTCCGTCGTGCCGCGCTTCGCCTGTTCCGCCGCCAGTTCGTAGTACAGCTTCCCGCTGCACAACAGCACCCGCCGGACCTCCGCCGGATGCGGGCGGGTCGGGTCGTCGATCACCGAGAAGAACTTGGAGTCCGTGAAGTCCGACACCGGGCTCACCGCGGCCTTGTTGCGCAGCATGGACTTCGGCGTGAACACCACGAGTGGCCGCTGCACGCCGTCCAACGCGTGCCTTCGCAGCAGGTGGAAGTAGCTTGCCGGGGTGGACGGCATCGACACCGTCATCGAACCCTCGGCGCACAGCTGCAGCCACCGCTCGATCCGGCCCGATGTGTGGTCCGGTCCCTGGCCCTCATGACCGTGCGGCAGCAGCATGACCACATTGGACCGCTGGCCCCACTTGGCCTCGCTCGATGAGATGAACTCGTCGATCACCGACTGGGCGCCGTTCACGAAGTCGCCGAACTGTGCTTCCCACAGCACGAGCGCCTCGGGGTTGGCGACCGAGTAGCCGTACTCGAAACCGACCGCCGCGTACTCGCTCAGCGCCGAGTCGTACACCATGAAACGGCCCTGGTCGTCGGACAGGTTCTGCAACGGCGTGTATTCCATGCCGGTCTTGCGGTCGATCAGCACCGAGTGTCGCTGGGTGAACGTGCCACGCCGGGTGTCCTGGCCGGACAACCGGATCAGCCGGCCCTCCAACACGAGCGAGCCGAACGCCAGCAGTTCCGCGAACGCCCAGTCGATCTCCCCGTCCACCGACATCTTCAGGCGCCGCTCGAGCACCGGCCGGACGCGCGGGTGCGGGACGAAGCCGTCCGGCAGGTCCACATGGGACTGGCCGATCCTCGCCACCGTCTGTGCCGAGATGGCGGTGGACAGTTTCGTGGGTATCGGCTGCTCGGCCTCGATCGACGGGCTGGTCTGCGGTGTCGACTTCTCCAGCTCGCGCACCTCGTTGAACACATGCTCCAGCTGGCTGGAGAAGTCCCGCAGCGCGGTTTCCGCCTCCTCCATCGAGATGTCGCCGCGCCCGATCAGCGCCTCCGTGTACGTCTTCCGCACGCTGCGCTTCGCGTCGATGATGTCGTACATGGCCGGCTGGGTCATCGACGGGTCGTCGCCCTCGTTGTGGCCTCGGCGGCGGTAGCAGACCATGTCGATCACGACGTCCTTGTGGAACGCCTGCCGGTATTCCACCGCGAGCTTCGCCACCCAGTAGCACGCCTCAGGGTCGTCGCCGTTGACGTGGAACACCGGGGCGCCGATCATCTTCGCGACGTCCGTGCAGTACTTCGACGACCGCGAGTGCTCCGGGTTCGTCGTGAAGCCGACCTGGTTGTTGACCACGACGTGCACCGTGCCGCCGGTGCGATAACCGCGCAGCAGGGCCAGGTTCAGCGTTTCGGCCACCACGCCCTGGCCCGCGAACGCCGCGTCACCGTGCAGCGCGACCGGCAGCACCGTGTAGCCCTCGCCGCCCTTGTCCAGCAGGTCCTGCTTGGCCCTCGTGATGCCTTCCAGCACCGGGTCGACGGCCTCAAGGTGCGACGGGTTCGCGGTCAGCGACACCTTCGTCTCGCCGTCGCCGAACATCCGGAAGTACTTTCCCTCGGCACCGAGGTGGTACTTCACGTCACCGGAACCGTGGGCCTGGCCGGGGTCGATGTTGCCCTCGAACTCGCGGAAGATCTGGGAGATCGGCTTTCCGACGATGTTGGCAAGCACGTTGAGCCGGCCACGGTGCGGCATGCCGATCACGACCTCGTCCAGCTCGTGCTCGGATGCCTTGTCCAGCACGGCATCCAGCAGCGCGATGACCGTCTCGCCGCCTTCGAGCGAGAACCGCTTCTGGCCGACGTACTTGGTCTGCAGGAACGTCTCGAACGCCTCGGCCGCGTTCAGCTTGGACAGGATGTACTTCTGTACGGCCGTCGGCGGCTTCTCGTGCTTGACCTCGACCCGGTCCTGCAGCCAGCGCCGCTCCTTGGGTTCGAGGATGTGCATGTACTCGACGCCGACCGTGCGGCAGTACGAGTCACGCAGCACGCCGAGCACGTCGCGCAGCTTCATCGTGTCGTGCGCGGCGAAACCGCCGATCGGGAACTCGCGGTCCAGGTCCCACAACGTCAGGTTGTGCGACAGGATGTCCAGGTCGTCGTGCCTGCGCTGGCGGTAGTTCAACGGGTCGACATCGGCCATCAGGTGACCACGGGTGCGGTACGCGTCGATCAGTTCCAGCACCCGCGCGGTCTTGTCGACCGCACCCTCCGGAATGTCCTGCACCCACCGCACCGGCTCGTACGGCAGCCGGAGCGCCGTGAAGATGTCCTCGTAGAAGTTGTCCTCGCCAAGCAGCAGGCCGTGGATCCGGCGCAGGAACTCGCCGGACTCCGCGCCCTGGATTATCCGGTGGTCATAGGTGGACGTCAGGGTGATGATCTTGCTGACGCCCATGGTGACCAGCGCGTGCTCGCTGGTGCCCTGGAACTGTGCCGGGTACTCCATCGCGCCGACGCCGATGATGGTGCCCTGCCCCGCGGTCAGCCTCGGCACCGAGTGGTTCGTGCCGATGGTGCCCGGGTTGGTCAGCGAGATCGTGGTTCCGGTGAAGTCCTCTGTGGTCAGTGAACCACCGCGCGCCTTGCGGATGATCTCCTCGTACGCCTGCCAGAACTGCGTGAACGACATCGACTCGCAGCCCTTGACGGACGCGACCACGAGCGTCCGGGCGCCGTCCTTGCCGGGCAGGTCGATGGCCAGCCCGAAGTTCACGTGCGCCGGCGTGACGATCGTCGGTTTGCCGTTCACCTCGGCGAAGTGCCGGTTCATGTTCGGGTAGTCGCGCAGCGCGCGGACGACGGCGTGGCCGATCAGGTGGGTGAACGAGACCTTGCCGCCGCGAGTCCGCTTGAGGTGATTGTTGATCACGATGCGGTTGTCCGCCAACAGTTTCGCCGGCACCGCGCGCACGCTGGTCGCGGTCGGCACGGTCAGCGACAGCTGCATGTTCTTGACGATCGCCGCGGCCGCGCCTCGGATCGGGCTGGACTGCTCGCCTTCGACCGGCTTGACCACAGGCGCCTTCGCCACCGGAGCGGCGGGTGCGGCGGGTGCCGGCTTCGTGGTGGTGGTGCTCGTGGGCGGAATCACAGTGGGCGTCGGCGGCGGTGGCGGGGCGGCGTGCCGGGGCGTTGTGGCCACCTGGCCGTTGCCGCCGGGCCGGGACTGCGCCGCCGGTGTGGACGGTTGCGGTACCGCGGCCCGGACCGGGGGCGTCTTCGGGACGACGGCGACGTTGTCACCGACACCGGCCGCGCGCTGGGTCGGCTTGTAGTCGGCGAAGAAGTCGTGCCACGCCGGATCTACCGACGAGGGGTCCGCGAGGAACTGCTCATACATTTCCTCGACGAGCCACTCGTTCGGGCCGAACTGTGACGCGGTGTTGCTGGACACGGTTGACGCTCGCCCCTATCCCTCTCGCTGTGGATCCCACTGAACTCCACCGCAAGGTTAGTCCTGTCGCGGACGTGTTTCATAACCGAAGGAACGCCCGCAACGTCGGCTCTGTCACAGGATCGATTCACGGCTCGCACGCTGGGCGGACGGGTGTGTCACGTGGGCTTGCCGGTGTGCTGGGAGCCGTCCCGGGATGCGCCCGCCGACCCGTTGCGAGGTGCCGGGCCGGGCTCGTCCGCGGCGCCGAAGCGCCACAGTCGGGCGTAGGTGCCGTTGGCCGCGATCAACTCGGGGTGACTGCCGTCCTCGACGATTCTGCCACCGTCCAGTACGACGATCCGGTCCGCCCTTGCCGCAGTGGCAAGCCGGTGTGCCACCACGAAAGTGGTGCGACGGTGGGTCATCCGCTCGCTCGCGGTGAGCACCGCAGCCTCGGTGGCCGAGTCGAGTGCGGCCGTGGCCTCGTCCAGCAGGACGAGGTCCGGGTCGACGAGTTCCGCGCGGGCCAGCGCGACGAGCTGCCGCTGCCCGGCGGACAGGCCCTGGCCGCGCTCGCCGAGCTGGTGGTGGAACCCGTCGCGCAGGCCGGCCACCATGGGCAGCGCGCCCACCTCGCGCACCGCCCGTTCCACCGCGCCGTCGCTGGCCTCCGGGCGGCCGTACCGCACGTTGTCCGCGACGTCCCCGGTGAACAGGTGCGCCTCCTGCGGCACCACGCCGAGCCGCTGCCGGAAGCCGGCCAATTCGTAGTCCCGCACGTCCACCCCGTCCACCACGACTTGGCCGCCGGTCGCGTCGTAGAACCGGGCGAGCAGCTTCACCAGCGTGGACTTGCCGGCCCCGGTGGCACCGACCAGCGCGACCGTCTGCCCGGCCGGCACCCGCAGCGACACCCCGTCCAGCGCGGGCCGGTCCGCGGAGCCGTAGCGGAAGCTCACGTCCCGCAACTCCACCTCGCCACGCAGCCGCTCCGGCACCGGCACGGGCTGTTCCGCCGGCCGCACGGTGCTCCGCGTGCGCAGCAGGTCGCTGATCCGGTGCAGCCCGACCCGTGCCTGCTGGTAGCCGTCGAACACCTGCGACAACTGTTGCACCGGCGCGAAGAACTGGCTGAGGTACAACAGGAACGCGATCAGCACACCGGCCGTCAGCGAACCGTGCGCCACCCACGTCGCGCCGACGCCGAGCACGACAGCCTGGGCCAGTTCGGACAGGAACGTGACGAACGGGAAGTACATCGCGATGTAGCGCTGCGCCCGCATCCGGGACTGCCGGTACTCGTCGGACAGCTCGCCGAAGTGGTCCGCGGCCCGCTGTTCCCGGGTGTACGCCTGCGCGACCCGCAGCCCGGACACGTTCTCCTGCAGGTCGGCGTTGACCGCGCTGATCCGTTCCCGAGCCTCGGCGTACGCGACCGACGAACGGCGGCGGAACACCACGGTGGCCACGATCAGCAGCGGCAGCACGCTCAACGCGGTCAGCGCCAGCGGCAGGTCGATCACCACCATCGCCACCGCCATCCCCACGACCGTCAGCACGCTGATCACCGCCGTGATCAGACCGGTCTGCAGGAACGTGGACAGTGCGTCCACGTCCGTCGTCATCCGGGTCATGATCCGGCCGCCGAGCTCGCGCTCGTAGTAGTCGAGCGCGAGCCGTTGCAGGTGCGCGTAACTGCGTACCCGCAACAGGTACAGCACGGTTTCGCCGGCCCTTGTCGCGATCACCGTCTGCCGGGCGAGCACCACCCAGTCGATCGCGACCACGGCTAGCGCGATGCCGGCCGTCACCCATACCTCGGTGAGCCGGTGCGCGGACACGCCGTTGTCCACACCGGTCCGGATCAGCGCCGGCAACACCACAGAGGCCAGCGCGTCCAGCGCGACGAGGACGAGCGCGAACAGCAGCGCGAACCGGACCGGGCGCAGCAGGCGGCCGAGCCGGAACGTCGGGTCGGGGGCGCGCAGGTCGATGCCGGGCAGCTCCGGTTCGTCGGCCGCCGGCGGCAGTTCGGCCACGGCGGCCAGCAGTTCCGGTGTGGCCGGCATGCCGCCGAACGCGCCCGGTCCCATGGCGATCTGGTTGGCGTCGCGGCTCGCGGCCGCGTTGGCCTCGGCCAGTTCGTCGTGTTCCGGTGCCGGCCACAGCGCCGGGGTGGTGCCGTCCGGGCCGGGGCCGCCGTCCCGGGCCTGGTGGCTCGCCAGTTCGTCGATCGTGTCGCCTGTCGTCGCCAGCAGCGCCTGGAACAGCGCGGACCGCTCGCGCAGTTCGGCCTCGGTGCCCACGTCCACCACGTGGCCGCGGTCGAGTACGGCGATCCGGTCGGCCAGCGCAAGCGTGGAGCGGCGGTGCGCGATGATCAGCGTCGTGCGGGTCGCGGTCACCGCGCGCAGGGTGTCCTGGATGGCCGCTTCGGTCGCCGCGTCGACGGCAGATGTGGCGTCGTCGAGCACGAGCACCCTCGGGTCGGACAGCAGTGCCCGTGCCAGCGCGACCCGCTGCCGCTGCCCGCCGGAGAGCGTGAGGCCGCGCTCGCCGACCAGCGTGTCGTAGCCGTCCGGCAGGGCCGTGATGAAGTCGTCCGCCTCGGCCGCGAGTGCCGCCGCGCGCACGTCGTCGTCGGTCGCGTCCGGCCGGCCGTACGCGATGTTGTCGCGCACCGACGTCGAGAACAGGAACGCCTCCTCGAACACCACGCCGACGGTGCCGCGCAGCGACGCCAGCCGCAGCGTTCGGATGTCCAGCGTCGCGCCGGGCGGGCCGATCCGCAGCGATCCGTGCTGTGCGTCGTAGAACCGGGGCAGCAGCAGGGAAACCGTCGACTTGCCGGATCCGGACGTGCCGATCAGCGCCAGCGTCTCGCCCGGCGCCACCCGCAGCGACACGCCGTCCAGCACCGGTTCGCTTCTGGTGTAACCGAAGCGGACGTCGTCGAGGACCACCTCGACCGGGCCCGGCGGCACGTCGACCGCGTCCTGCGCGTCGACGATCTCCGGCTGCGAGTCGATCAGCTCGTACACCCGTTCCACCGCGGCCCTGGTGAGCTGGCCGATGATCACCAGGCCGGACAAGAGCCGCGCCGGACCGGCCAGCGTGGCGACGTAGCTGGCGAACGCGAGGAACGTGCCGATGCTGATCTGGCCGTTCAGCGCGAGCCAGCCGCCAAGCGCCAGCACCCCGACCTGGCCGAGCGGCGGCAGCGCGGCCATCGTGGCGTTCGGCGTCGCCTGCAGCCGGGCCGCCCGCAGCCGTTCGGCGAACAGCTGGCGGGCGTTGCGTTCCAGCCGGCCGACCTCCCGGGACTCCTGCCCGAAACCCTTCACCACGCGTACGCCGGTGACGGTCTCCTCGACGAGCTGCGCGATGTCCGCGGCCCGCTGCTGGGCCGACCACGTGGCCGGGAACAGCTTGCGGCGCGACCGGGCCGCGACCACTCCCAGCAGCGGCACCACGACCAGCGCGATCACGGTCAGCAGCGGCGAGAGCCAGATCATCGCCACCACGGACACCACAACCAGCACCACGACGCCGATCGACAGCGGCACCATGGCCAGCAGGTTCCCCACCAGTTGCAGGTCGGTGTTGGCCCGCGACACCACCTGGCCCGTGCGCAGCGAGTCCTGTTTGCCACCGTCGAGCCGGGACACCGACGCGAACACCGACGTGCGCATGTCGTGCTGTACGTCCAGGGAGAGCTTGCCGGCGTAGTAGCGGCGCAGGAACGACCCGATGAACCGGAGCGCGGCCAGCACAGCCAGTACGGCGGTCAGCAGGACGAGCCGGCCCGTGCGGCCGGCGATCGCGTCGTTCACGCCGAGCCGGATCAGCAGCGGGCCGGCCCCTTCGAGGCCGACGCCGAGCGCGGAGCTGATCACGACGGTGACGACGAGACCGGGATGCCGCCAGCACGCGGTGATCAGCCGGCGGATCCAGCCGGTCGGGACGGGTGTCTGGTCGGCGGTCGG
>DATBCR010000788.1:0-2473 GCA_036270375.1 Pseudonocardiaceae bacterium
TAGGCGATCCGGGTGACCTTCACCGCAGTACACCCAACCCGACGGCACGGCCGATCCGCGCAACCGTCGGCAGGGTGCCCCGGGATTGTTCGATGCCGCCCATCACCACTCCCACCAGTGTCGAACACCTGTTCGATTCCAGTGATACAGTGGTGCGCCGGTAGATTCAAGAAAGATCCACCAGTCGAGTGATCGCGAACAGTGGATACCGTGGTCCAACGACAACCGCCGCATGCGTAGACCCGACAACCGCACTGCCACCCCCTGGGGGGCAGGACACCGCTGCCACGGATACGCCTGGTCAAGGCCGAGCAAGCAAGCATGTCTAGATCAGACCTCCTTGCGAACTGCTCACGGGCGGTTCGTAGAGCCTAGTCACCGGCTGTGGTCGTCCGCATCAGGGTTACGCGGCCGGGCATTACGCTGTGCGGGTGCTGGTGTTGTTGCCGCCGTCGGAGACGAAGGCGGACGGGGGTGACGGCGGTCCGCTTGACCTGGACCGACTGTCGTTCCCGGACCTGAACCCGGTCCGCCGGAAGCTGGCGGACGCGTTGGTGCAGTTGGCGGCGGACGTGCCGGCCAGCATCGCCGCGCTCGGCCTTTCCGCGCGACAGGACGCCGAGGTGGCGCGCAACGCGGCGCTGTTCACCGCGCCAACCGTGCCGGCGCTGCGCCGTTACACCGGGGTGCTGTACGACGCGTTGGACATCGGGTCGCTCGGGCGGGCCGGGTGGTCGCGGGCGAACGCGCGGCTCGCGGTGGCGTCTGCGCTGTTCGGCGTGGTGCGGGCGCACGATCCGATCCCGGCGTACCGGTGCTCCGGTGACAGCGTGCTGCCGGGTGTCGGTCCGCTCGGCGGGCTGTGGCGGCCGGCGCTGGAACCGGTGCTCGGCGCCGTCGCCGAGTTGGTGGTGGACCTGCGTTCCGGGACATACGCGACGCTGGCCCGGCTGCCGGACGCGGTCGAGGTGCGGGTGGTCACCGAGGTCGGCGGGCGACGGACGACCGTCAGCCACTTCAACAAGGCGTACAAGGGCAGGCTGGCGCGGGTGCTGGTGACCGCGCGGACGGAGCCGACCACGGTGACCGGCCTGATCCGGATCGCCAGGAACGCCGGCATCAGCATCGAACGCAGTGGTGACCGGGTGCTCGATCTGCTCAGCTGATAAATCCGTTGCGGCCTGATCCACGGTCCAGCACAATTCGCTCTGGTTCACGACCGGGGTCGACCGGTCGTGCGGTGACAAGGAGGTGCGTCGTGCGCAAGCCCACTGTCGTGGACGCGGTTCGCATGCGTCCTCCCGCCCGCACCGGACGGTAGTTCCGCGCGTTTTCGCGCCGGACACCCGCGCGCCGGTGGGGCGGATCGTCACCCCACAAGGAGCACCAGAAGTGCGCGAGTACGACTTTGCCAGCCCTGATTTCGACCCGGACGAGGCGCTGGACGCTGCCCGCCGGTCCCAACCGATCCGCCGTCGGCCGCGCTCCCGCGGCCGACTCACCGAACACGAACGCGACCGGCTGTCCGCGCTCCGCGAGGACACCCTCAGCGCGGCCGACCGCCCGACGTTCGGCGACCGATGGTCCACATGGGACAGTGCGATGCACGGCCCGAACCCGCGCCCGGACTGGGTGATCACCAGCCAGGCCGCGCAGGACATCGAACTCGGCGTCCTGAAGTCCGGCAAGGAGGCCGACGTACACCTGGTACGCCGCGCGGAGAGCGAGCACGGCCCGTCCACCGTGCTGGCCGCCAAGCGCTACCGCGACGGCGACCACCGGATGTTCCACCGCGACTCGCAGTACCTTGAAGGCCGCCGGGTCCGCGAGTCACGGCAGAACCGCGCCATGTCCAACCGCACCGCGTTCGGCCGCAGCCTGATCGCGGAACAGTGGGCGATGGCCGAGTTCGGTGCACTGTGCCGGCTGTGGACCGCGGGCGTGCCGGTGCCGTATCCCGTGCAGTGGGAGGGCACGGAGCTGCTGATGGAGTTCATCGGCGACAGCGACGGCACCGCGGCCCCTCGGTTGGCGCAACTGCGGCCGTCACCGGACGAACTGCGGCACCTGTGGAACGAACTGCTGCACGCGATGGCCGCACTGGCCGCCGAAGGCATGACGCACGGCGACCTGTCGGCCTACAACGTGTTGGTACACAACGAAAGCCCGATCATGATCGACCTGCCCCAGGTGGTCGACCTCGTCGCGAACCCGGCCGGGCCGGAGTTCCTGGCGCGGGACGTACGCAACATCGCGGGGTGGTTCGCCGCCCGAGGCCTGCCGGCGGACGCACTGGACCAGGAAGCCGTGATCGCACTACTGATGGCGGAGGCCGGCCTGTACTAGCGAGACGAACGCCCCTGAATGGAACGTCAACTCGCCGCGGTCGGCCGCAGGCGGTGTACGAGGGAGTGCAGTTTCGGGTCGACCGCCAGTTGGTCGAAACACTCCCGCAGGCTGCCCTCGTACACCG